>CAZRHW010000066.1:0-8079 GCA_964599785.1 uncultured Bacteroides sp.
CCGATATCTCAAAAATGAAAGCCAGATCCTGTGTAAATGAAACAGATATACAAAAAGTAAGATTGGGGATGAAGGTGATCGTTAAGCTTGATGCACTGCCGGATGTTCAGTTCAATGGCGTAGTGAATTTTATCAGCAGGATATGTGAAGAACGGGAATCCGGGAAAGTATTCAGGACCGAAATCGGGATCCTTGAATCGGATATGCGTCTGAAGCCGGGAATGTCTGTCAGTTGTGAATATATATGCTACGAGTCGGCGCATGACATCTTTGTTCCGAATAACTGTCTTCTCAGGGAAGAAGGGCACGCATATATTTTCCTTAAGAGAGGCGGCACCCCTGTAAAAGTTGAGGTTGAAGCAGGCCCTTCAAACAGTTATTACACGGTGATCACCGGGGATGTCGAACCGGGCCGGGAGATCATCCCTTTCGAAAGCATTTCTGCCAACTAAACTATAAGCCCATGCAGTTAAAAGAGAATCTCAGTGTTGCCGTGTTAAGCCTGATCGATCAGAAATTCCGGTCTTTTCTTACGATGCTGGGAATCATATTCGGAACGGCCTCGGTGATCATCATGGTATCCATCGGGGAAGGAGCAAAGAAACAGGCCATTGCCAAATACAAGGATCTGGGTATCAATAATATAATCATCCGCGACAAAGATCTCTCCGACGCTGAGCTCGAAGAAGCAAGAATGAAATTTTCACAGGGTTTATCTCTCAGGGATGCAGCCGTTATACAGGAGATTGTGCCGGGTGTGGAAGATGTTGCTCCGCAAACGGAGGCGAAAACGGAGGCGAAATACGGTGATAAATCTGCCAAAGTAACGGTCATCGGCATTACGCCCTCCATTCTTAAAGTGCTCAACTACACGGTTGAAAAAGGATCATTCATCAACCAGGATCATTACGACAGGATGCTGAAAGTATGTACGCTGGGAGCATCCGTAGCCCGCTCATTGTTCGGCTATGATGATCCCTCCGGCCAGAATGTCAAGCTGGGTGATCAGTGGTTCGAAGTGATCGGGGTCATGCAGACGAAGGCGTTGTTCACCGAGACAGTAGGTGAGCTGGCGGCGCGTGACCTGAACAATGATATTTATATCCCGCTATCTACCTTTAACAACAGGATCCCCAAAGAAAATCCCTATGCCAGCGAGATCAAACAGTTCACAGTCAAGCTGGATAATTCGGAAAGACTGCTTGAATCTTCCGAAGTCATGAGAAGTATACTGAACCGCCATCATTTCAATAACGATGATTTCAGTATCATCATACCATATGAATTGTTAAAGCAGGAGGAGAAGGAGCGAAGAAGGTATAACCTGCTCCTGGCCTCCATTGCTGCAATCTCACTGATTGTAGGCGGTATAGGCATCATGAATATAATGCTTGCCTCGGTTGTCGAACGGACAAGGGAAATAGGTATCCGCAGGGCTATCGGCGGACGCAAAAACGATATCATGAGCCAGTTCGTCACCGAAGCGGTCATCATGAGCCTCATGGGCGGCCTGATCGGCGTGGTGCTCGGTATCATTCTCTCCCTGGTCTTATCACTGGTGTCGGAAGTGAGCACATCAATCAAATTCTATTCCTTATTCATCGCTTTCTCCTTTTCAATACTGGTAGGGATAACATTCGGATATTTACCTGCCAAAAAAGCAGCAAATCTTAACCCCATAGAATCGATCAGGCACGAATGATCACCATATAACGGCTTTTTTTAATGATAAAGATTAATAAGACATCACCTTAAAAAGATACTCCGATGAATCTGTTTAAAAAGATCGTATTAGCTGTATCCGTTTCCTTTTTATTATCCGGAATGATATCAGCACAGGAAATTTATATGCTTGACCTGGAATCCGGCATCCGGATTGCGAAAGAAAAGAGCAACACCATGCTTATCCTGCAGCAAAGGCTTAACCAGGCCTCCTATGACCTGAAGGCGGCGACAAGCAGGTTTAAGACGCATGTTAACATGGATCTCACCCTGCCCCGGTATACGGAAACAGTGAGACAATGGGAAGACAGCCTGGGCATATCCTTTTATTCGGTTCGTCAGAACCAGATGTCCGGCACCCTGTCCATCGACCAGTCCCTGCCAACGGACGGCACCCTGTATATCCGTTCCGGTATCCAGAATTTTGTCGACTATAACTTTGACAACCGGCTGACGCAACTTACGACAAGTATCGGTATCATGCAGCCCATTGAAGCATTCTATGGATATAACAATATACGGCTGGCCTATAAGCAGGCAAAACTTGCTTATGAGCTATCACTGAAACAGTTGAAAAGGGCCGAGCTTGATCTTGTTTACGAAGTCAGCAGCATCTTTTACAACCTGCTTTCCTATAAGGAACGACTGAACATCGCACAGCATACGCTTGACCGGCAGACGGAAGCATACACGATCGCCCGGAACAAGTATAATGCCGGGCTGATCAGGGAAGTGGAGGCATTACAGATGGAGGTCGATCTCAGCGCGGCCATCAATGACCTGGATATCGCCAGAGTCAATTATACCTCTCAGATCAGTTTATTTAAGGAAGTGATGGGATTAAACCTGAGCGACAGCATCCTCGTGGAAAGTGACCTTGGATATAACCGGGTCTTCGTGGATGTGGAAAAGGCCGTCAGCCTGGCCCTGGAGAGCCGTTATGAACTCAGGGAAAGTGAGATACAGATCGAGCTTTCCGAGATGGAGGTAAAACGGAGAAAAGCAGCCGGAAGGATCAGCGGGGATATCCTGCTGAATTACGACCTGATAGGAACAAATAAAAGCGTCCTGGCCGTCCCGTTTGAAACTTCCATGACAAACTCATGGCATAATCTCTCCGACCGGCCGGGCAACTTTGGTGCCGCACTGGTTATCAGCATACCCATTATCGACTGGGGTGAGAACAGGGCCAGGGTCAAAGCAGCACAGGCTTCATTAAAATCGAACCAGTACCAGCTCGATGGAGAAAAAGTAAGCATCGAGCGCGAGATACGCACCATTGTCGACCGTTTGCACAGCAGCCTCAGGAGGCTGGAACTGCTGGAGAAAAATGTGCTCGTGGCTGAAAAAAGCTTCGAGATATCCCGCCAGCGCTATTCAAACGGTGAGATAGACAGTCAGGCCATGGCCCTGGAACGTGAAAGGCTGAACAATGCATATGTCTCCAGGCTCGAATCATTCATCACCTATAAGCTTTTGTTATCGGACCTGATGCGCAAGACGTTCTATGATTTCGAAAATGACAGGTCTATGCTTGAGATGTAAAAAAAGGACCGATGGGAAAATCATTCAGATCGGGTATCTTTTGGGTAGTTATCTGGGTAGTGCCTTTTTTCGTTATCAGAGCCGGATTAATATTTTCACTCAGTGAATGACTTCGAGGCATTCGCTGAGTAAAAGTACATTATTCATATCTTAACGTGTCTGCCGGATTTTTCAGGGCTGCTGAAACAGCCTGGAAACTAACGGTGAGTAAGGCAATTACGATGGCCAGGATGAATGACAGCATGAACGGTAAAATGGTCAGATCAATCCTGTAAGCGAATCCATTCAGCCATGAGCGTGTAAAATACCATCCCGGCGGCCATGCGATAAGTGTGGCTATTCCAAGAAGGATCAATGTTTCCCGGCTGATCAGTGTAATAATCCCGGGAACGGAGGCCCCCATGGCTTTCCTTATCCCGATCTCTTTTGTACGTTGTTCTGCGGTAAATGCAGATAATCCAAATAATCCGAGGGAGGCAATGACGACTGCCAGGATGGAGAAAATCATAAAAATGATGCGCGTTCGTTGTTCTTCAGCATAAAGCTCAGCAAAATCATCATCAATGAAAAAATATTCAAATGGCTGGTGATTGGTGTATTCTTCCCAGACTTTTTCTACCCCCCTGATGACCTTATTCACGTTAGCCGGATCAAACCTGATGGATAAATAAGGTATCCATCCCAATTCAGCCGGACGAAGGACAAACATGTATGGCCTGACAGCAGCATGCAGGGATTCAAAATGGAAATCCTCAACCACCCCAACCACTTGCCGGTAAATGATTTCCTCAGGTGTGTTTCCCGACTTGACAAACCGGTTACTCAAAGGATCTTCAAGATTAAAGTTCCTGACCGCCGCATGGTTGATGACAGTTGCTTTACTGTCTGAAGCAATTTCACGGGAAAGGAACCTGCCTGTCATCAGCTTCAGTCCATAAGTTTTTGCAAAATCAAAATCACAATAGTTTATCTGCAGCAGGCAGGTCTGGTTCGTCGGTCTTCCTTCAAGAAAGAAGTCTGTATTCTCTATATCATGCCCGGGGACAGATCTGGAAGAAGCGGATGCTATAACACCTGAAATCCTGGAAATTTCCTGTTTGAAAGATGCTATATGATCCTTTCCCACTTCATCAAAGCGCCGTATCACGAGTATCTGGTCCTTATCAAAGCCCAGATCCTTATTGAGCATGTAGTTCAATTGCTGATAGATAACAATGGTTCCCAGGATAATGAAAATAGATATCCCAAACTGGATTACAACAAGTATGCTCCTGAGAAGGCCACTTTTCGTGCCGGCTTCCAGCTTACCGGTGAGTACAGCGACAGGTTTAAAAGAGGCCAGGAAAAATGCCGGATAACTGCCGGCCAGGAGACCGGTAATAATACCAAGTATCAATAATCCGGGTATGATATACCATTTGCCAAAGTAATCGATGTGCAGATCCAGGTTTATAAGGTTATTAAAGTGAGGCAATAATATCCCTACAATCAGGATCCCAATAATAAGTGCCAGGAAGGTAAGAAAAAAGGATTCGAAAAGAAATTGCCTGATAAGAAGGTTTTTATCCGAACCGGCCACCTTGCGCATACCCACTTCTCTCGATCTGCCGGCTGATCTGGCGGTGGCCAGGTTCATGAAATTAATGCAGGCAATGACAATTAGAAAAATTGCAATGATTGAAAATATATAAATATATCTTTTATCATTTGACGGTTTAAAAGGGTGTACAATCTCAGTATTCAGGTGAATATCCTTTAAGGGCTGCAGAGCCATTCCAAATCTGTTACCGGCAGATTTCCATTCCTCGAATGAGATTCCCAGGTGTTGCTGTAACTCAGGGACGATATATTTCCGGACAATTTCCGGCATTTTTAATTCCAGGGCTTCCCGGTCTGCATCTTCAGATATAAGAAGATAAGTACATAAATTATTGGTGAGCCATTTGGTTCCGTTAGCTTTTTCAAGATTTGTGTAGGATGCCACAAAATCAAAATCTATGTGACTGTTCCCGGGGACTTTCTGAAAAACACCGGTTACACGGTAATGTGTGGTGTCTCCGAAAATTTTTAATACTTTGTCAACGGGATCGTCTTCTCCAAAATATTTTTTAGCCATCTCTTCGGATATAACGACCGTTTTCGGTTCATTTAATACGGTGGATGCATCCCCCTGAATCAGCCTGAATGAGAATATATTGAAGAATGATGAGTCTGCCCATAAAAATTTATCCTCAAGAAATGTTTTGTCTTCATAGCGAATCAACACATTATCCCATTCTTCAATCCTTGTGGCATCGATTACCTCGGGAAGATCATTTATTAAACCGGCAGCTGCCGGTGCAGCTGTATATGCACTCAGGAATTCCAGATCACCGATTTTACCATCCAGATATAAACGTAAGATCCTGTCACCTTTCTCATGAAAGTTATCATAGCTTGCTTCATAAAGGATAAATGCCGTGATCAGGATACTGCAGGCGATCCCGACAGCCAATCCTCCGATGTTGATCAGCGCGTAAATCTTGTGACGGATGATGTTGCGGATGGCAACTTTAAAGAAGTTTTTAAACATGAGATAATCTCCGTTTAGATATTTTTTATATGACGATTAATCCTGCTAACTATTACAACCCAAACCTGAAAGATATTTTAATCAAAAAAACATCATGCGGATGAATGTCAAACATATCATTCACATCCTGTCTGATATCGAATATTCCATTCGAATTATATCCGCTTCGTCCCTGTGACCAGACAATATATAGGGTGGATCCGGGGACAAATTCCCATCGGGCAACCAGGTTCGACTTGAATTCTTTAACATTATAATCAGGATTATAAAAGGAATAGTTTAAGCCCTCTGTATCAGTGATATCTAACATTCCGGTCGTTTCATTCAATGCAATTTCATCTGGTGCAAAGGTATGAAAGCGTTCAGTATACTGTGCTGCACGGGGATCGGTGATCTTCTTGAATCCGCTGTATTTTCCGGATGAAATAAAGGGTTGTCCCCAGTATTGTAAAGTCAGGTTTGGAGTAATGCTTAAATTCAGCCGAAGGGAAATTATCAGGGTATGCTGCCTGATGGTCCCAAATAAATACTGATTATCCGGTTCGAGATAAA
Source organism: uncultured Bacteroides sp. (assembly GCA_964599785.1). Classification (GTDB taxonomy): domain Bacteria; phylum Bacteroidota; class Bacteroidia; order Bacteroidales; family SM23-62; genus LJUQ01. The sequence goes on from CAZRHW010000066.1 coordinate 6,392, forward strand.
TGGTTCTGACATACTGAAGATCTCTTTCGGCCAGGCTGAAATTGCCGTTCAATGAAGCGCTGAGTGCGTCTATAGGCCTGTAAGACAAGAATATACCATATGTCTGGTTTCTGCTGCTCTTTTCACTCCCCTGGATTTGATTGGTATTGATTTTATAATTTAACTTTTTCCGTTCATCAGACCCGATTACCAGAAAAGTGTTGATATTGGCAGGAGAAAGCATAGAAGGCCCGCCACGCAGCGCTGAGTTAGACAAGCCGCTCAATGCGAGATTGGCACCGGCACTTAAAGACCAGTAATTCCTGAATTGACTGTTAATATTAAAGTTAACTCCCTTATAATTAAGGTTCCAGCCGAAGTCCCAAACACTCCACTGGCTGATATTCATATTCAGTTCCCTGAAAATACTGAAAGGTTCCCAAAGATAGTATCCAATCCAGAATGACTGATTGATCTGGTCTGCAGTAGAAATAAAACCGATATCATTGATTTCAAGGCCCGGAGATTTCCATGAAAGAGATCCTGAATATCTCAGATGCCCGTTCGCATATTTTCCAATTCCAAAAGTGCCGCCAAAGCCGGAAAGAAATGTACGGTTTGAATCAAGTTTTGCATAATCATTATCAGGCCTTTGAAAATATCGTGCATAGGATTCCTGGGTACGGATAAGCGCATCCTGTGAACCGATGACATGGCTGAAATAAGTTTTTGCCATGATACTATAGGTTCTCTCTTTCCAGCTATGCCTGAAATCCAATCCGCCTGAATAGGCCGAAGTATGTAAAAAGTTCACGCTCGAATCTTCGATTTGCCGGTTTGTAGAAGTAAATACCCCGCCCAGCAACGTATTTCCTTTGTTAAAATCCTGCTGTACCCTTGCAATGGCATAATTGGTGAGTGGTTCAACGGTTTCAAAACTTCTTTCACCTTCTCTGTCAATTTCAGCTTTTTCTTTTGCAGTAACACTTTCAAGGATACCCACAGACAGGCCGTTTTTCGTCTTCCCTGTTAGTTTGGCAGCTCCAAGAATGGATGTTCCGGCCGGCATATCTGTATATACACCTTCTTCAGGATCGGGAACGGCCTGTGGATTACGACCGATACGGCGTGAATAAAAAAGATTTTCAGGTACTACGTAATCACCGCCATAGAACAGCAACGGGGAATTAAATATATTTTTCCCTTCAATAAAAAAAGGCCTTTTTTCTTCAAAAAACACCTCATATGCAGTCAGGTTTACCTGGGACGGATCAGCCTCAACCTGTCCGAAATCGGGATTCAGTGTAAAATCAATAATCATGTTATTGGTCACACCAATTTTACCATCGACCCCGGCATTGAACCTGTTCAGTTTACCGGTTGCAAACGGATTCCCTTCCTCTTTTTCAAACCGCTCCGTGCCGGCCACAATATAAGGAGCAATTTCAACCTGTTTTTTTGGTGAAATACCTGAAATACCATGTAATTCACCAAACTGATGAACCCACCCGGAAGCATCCCGTGGTACCGGCTGCCAGAGAGATACTTCCTCCTTGCGGAACAGGAACCTGATAGCCTGTAATCCCCAGACCTGGTCTTCCTCTTTATCAAAACGTAACTGGCTGAGGGGTATTTTCATCTCTGCATTCCATCCATCCGCATCGATGGAGGTCTTTACATACCATACCGGATCCCATGTGAGATCCTCA
>CAZRHW010000067.1:0-1109 GCA_964599785.1 uncultured Bacteroides sp.
TTTAACCTTCGGGTGGCAAAATTTGCAAAAAGATCCGGATTAAAGGTTTTTTATTATATCTCTCCCAAAGTCTGGGTATGGAACAAATCAAGGGTAAAAATCATCAGGAAGGTGATTGACCGGATGTTTGTTATACTTCCTTTCGAAGTGGATTTTTACAAACAATATAATTTTGAGGCCGAGTATTTAGGAAATCCCACACTGGATGCTGTTGCAGATAAATTTTCTTTTACTGGTCAACAGGATGAATTTTCCCTTCGGAACCAACTCATAGAAAAGCCTGTAATCGCTTTACTTCCCGGCAGCAGGACACAGGAAATAGAGAGGTGTCTTCCTGAGATGCTGGCGGTTATTCCGGATTGCCCTGACTATCAGTTTGTTATTGCTGCATCGCCAGGGATAGATCAGGACTTTTATGACAGATATACCAGTCACGCTAATGTTCGGATTGTGTTCGGACAGACATACGACCTGCTAAAGCATGCTGTTGCTGCACTGGTCACCTCAGGGACAGCCACGCTGGAAACTGCCCTGATGATGGTACCTGAAGTTGTCTGTTACAAGACCGGTGCATTATCCTATTACATCGGAAGGCTGGTGGTAAAATTAAAATTCTTTTCTCTTGTCAACCTGATCATGGGTAAAGAGGTAGTGAAGGAATTATTGCAGTTTAACCTGAAGGAAGACCTTTCTGCTGAATTGAGCAGGATTTTACAGGATGAGGTATACCGGGCAAATATGATCCGGAATTTTGCAGAACTGAGAAAAATATTGGGAGAGCCCGGTGCATCCTTAAGAGTAGGCCGTCGCATGGTCGAACTGGTTAGAACAAACCGGTCAGATTAATAATAGATCATGAGATATAGAAAACTACTGCATTTTCTTTTTTTCCTGTCTGTTTTTTCAAAAGGATTATCAATTGATATCCGGATAAGCCTCTATCATCCCTATATTATTCAATCACTTGTTGTGAGCTGTTCTGCAGGGAGTTATTCATATATCACCAATGAAGGTGTAACAAGAGAGCTGACCAGTGGCCGGACAATATTTCTGAAGTTAAATGATCATGCCCTCTGGATCAGGGAAGATGATAAAAGCTGGACTGAGTT
>CAZRHW010000067.1:1209-4241 GCA_964599785.1 uncultured Bacteroides sp.
GGCAGGAACAAATGGAATGAAGATGTGGTCATCGCAGCAGAAGTAACGGAAAGTCTCATCCTTACTGATTCAGATACCATACCGATAGTGGCTGCATTTCATTCGAACAGCGGGGGTGAAACCCAGGGGTCCGAAAGTATCTGGCTCAATGGGCAAGCCTGCCTCCTGTCTGTTCTTGATCCTTTTAGTCTGGACCAGCCAAATGCCAGATGGGAGAGGATCATTCCGGCAGACTCCTGGTTCAATTATTTAAGATCAAAGGATTTTGCGATAGCTATGCCCCCCGATACCTTAACTTTCCAGTGTGATCAGAGACACCGGATGAAACATTATATTGTCGGCACCGATACGCTTGAATTCAATGTGATCAGAGAAGACTGGAACCTGAAATCGGCTTTTTTTTCGGTTTTTTATCATGATGCAAATTTTATTTTAATGGGAAAGGGCTACGGACATGGTGTCGGCTTAAGCCAGGAAGGCGCCATAAATATGGCAAGAAAAGGTTATCATTTCACAGAAATACTTAATTACTATTATCATGAAATCATGATAATCAATTATCATAAGATACCTGATAGCACACTTCTTTTTCAGGGATCAGGGAATTTGAATGGAAATTAAAAAATTGTACTTTCGTAAGATAGTCTTTCATCATGTATTCACTCTTTCTAAAAGAGATTACCTCGTTTCTCAGTTCGCTGACAGGGTATGTGGTTATCTTTTTTTTCCTGCTGGCTTGCGGGCTTGCCCTGTGGGTGGTTAAGGGAAATCTGAACATCCCGGATAACGGGTATGCTACAATGGAATCATTGTTTATTCTCGCTCCCTGGGTATTTCTTTTTCTGATCCCTGCCATTACAATGCGAATGTTTGCTGAAGAGAAAAAAACACGAACCATTGAGCTTTTACTTACCAGGCCTCTGACGGATATGCAGGTTATCATGGCCAAGTTCCTGGCAGCTTTCGTTCTGGTCATTCTTTCCATGATACCTACATTCATATATTTTTATTCCGTCAGCCATCTTGGAAGCCCACCTGGTAATCTTGACACCGGAGCGACATGGGGATCTTATTTTGGACTGCTATTTCTCGCCGGAATATATATAGCTATCGGTATTTTTGTTTCTTCTCTTACTGAAAACCAGGTCATTTCATTCATCTTTGCACTTCTGGCCTCCTTTATACTATATATCGGATTCGATTATATTGCAACAATGGATATATTTGGTGGTTTTTCCACAACGATAATGAAACTTGGGATTAATGAACATTACAGGTCAGTAAGCCGGGGTGTGCTGGATACGCGGGATATCCTATATTATCTGAGCGTCATTTTTATTTTCCTGCTCCTTACAAAGATCGTATTGCAGAGTAGAAACTGGCAATCAAATTCTTAGCGAGATGAAAAGGAGGAAAATCAGGAAACAACATATTATGGAACTTCTACTCTCCCTGGCAATTATTTTCTTATTAAATTATATCGGGTCTTTTTTCTATTATCGTTTTGATCTGACAAAAGAGAAAAAATATTCTCTGTCACCTTTAACAAAAGAAGTATTAGATCATCTTGATGATGTGGTATTTATAAAGATTTATCTTGATGGTGACCTCCCTGCCGGTTTTGAAAGGCTTAAAATCGCAATTCGTGAACTCCTTGACGAATTCAGATGGCATTCCCCTGGCATGGTACTATATGAGTTTACTGATCCTTCAGAAGATCCTGATCCTGCTATCCGGAGAAGAATCATCACTGAGCTGTATGATCTTGGACTCCAGCCTACCAATGTGCAGGTCAGGCAGAAAGATGGCAGTACTGTCCAGAAGATAATTTTTCCCGGAGCTGTTATATCTTATGCAGGGATAGATATCGCTGTAAATCTTCTGAAAAATAATCAGGGATTAAATGCAGAAATTAACCTGAATAACTCAATACAGGCGCTTGAATATGAATTCATCAGCATGATTAAAAACCTGGATACAGATACCATTGAGAAGGTAGCATTTATTGAAGGACACGGAGAACTGGATGAGCTGCAGACAGGAGATATAACCAGGGAACTGGCCAATTATTATCAGGTAGACAGGGGAGTTATCGGAGGGCGTTACGGCAGCCTCGATAACTATTCTGCTATAGTTATCGCCAAGCCGACAATGAAGTTTGATGAAAATGATAAATTCGTAATAGACCAGTATATTATGAAGGGTGGTAAGGTCCTTTGGCTGCTAGATATAATCCAGGTCAGTCTGGACAGTCTCATAAACGGGTCCACATTCGCATTTTATTTACCACTGAACCTTGAGGATCAATTATTCAGGTACGGGATCAGATTGAATCCCAACCTGGTGAAAGATATACAATGCCATGTCATTCCGGTGAACAAAGGATTAACAGGAGGGCAGCCGGATTGGCAATTTGTCCCCTGGTATTATGAGCCCATTATCTCACCACGGCAGGATCATCCTGTGACCAAAAGTCTCAATATGATCAGGCTGGATTTTGCGAGTGTGATTGATACTGTTGGTGAAAACAGGAATATGACCAGAACTGTATTGCTGGCAACATCTCCCTATTCAAAGGTAGTCCAGATTCCTGCACAAATATCTCTCAGAGAAGCAGAAATCAAGCCAACAGAAGCGGAATATAACCTGTCATTTCAACCTGTTGCTATCCTCCTGGAAGGGAACTTTGAATCAGATTTTCGAAACAGGCAGGTGCCATCCGGTGTAAAAGATAAACCGGTAGAGATCCTGTCAGAGAGCCATGATACAAAAATGATCGTCGTGTCAGATGGCGACCTGATCAGGAATGATGTAATGCCTTCTTCAACCGGCCCGGTAATCGCACCTCTTGGTTATGATAAATATACATCACAGACTTTCGGAAATAAAAATTTTATCCTGAATGCCATCAATTATCTTACTGATGAGGCCGGGCTGATCAATCTCCGTGGCAGGGAGTTTCAGCTCCGCCTCCTCGACAGGAAAAAAATCCAGGATGAGGAATTGAAATGGAAGATGATCAATATGATCGG
>CAZRHW010000067.1:4341-8052 GCA_964599785.1 uncultured Bacteroides sp.
TAATCTAAGAAGGTCCTGAAACAAGTTCAGGATGACATTGAATTTAATACAATAAGTGTAATCTTAAAGGGTACTGATCCCGATTGTTCGGGACAGGATGACATAACAATGAGACGATAGTAGTTATAAATAGTTGTCAAAAATACAATTGATATAAATACCCGAGCAATTTATAAATAGATGAAAAGAATATACTTGTTATTATTCATTCTAATCATTCTTCTTCTTATATCTGTTTATATCATATTCCTGGGCCGGCCAGGATTATTCAGATCTTCAGAGAACGACTTTGCAATTAAAGATACTGCCAGGATCAGGTTGGTAGAGATCCGGTCCTCGGATCAAATTATTATCCTTGAGAAGCTGGACGGGCAGTGGATGATCAATCGCCGTTTCCCTGCCAGTACTTCACGTATAAAAGGATTGTTGACACTCATTTCCAGGTTAAGCATTAATGCACTGGCACCCGGTTCTATTAGCAACGAAATAAAGAGCGAGCTTGAAAATGAAGGGAAAAGACTGATGATACTTACAAACCGAAGAAATCCGCATGTAATTTTCATGTATCATGATACGGTATACACGAATGCAACTTATATGATGAAGGAACATTCAAGCTATATATATAGAGTGGAAGTCCCCGGTTTCAGGAACAGGGATCTGGCCGGACTCTTTGTTGATAAGATCAATTACTGGCGTGACCATTCATTGTTCCATCTGAAACCGGAGGAGATCAGGTCGGTAAGTGTTTTTGACCGGCAAAAACCTGAGAACTCATTTTACCTTATTCATAGTGGCCCCGGTGAATACCAGCTTCTGACTAATCCGGACAGTCTTGACGTGCCTGATCCTGACATTGAATCAATTGAGCGATATCTTGGTTACTTTGCATCGGTTTCTTTTGAACGCTTCCTTTCTTCCAGAGATCATGATTCGACGTTTTCACTCAGTTATATGGAACCTGATCAGATCCTGACGGTTCGTGATTCCCGGGATCATATCACCCAGGTAAAAACGTACAGGAGACTTGTAGTTAACTCCCGTGGTGGCATGGAACCTGACTTTAACCGTTTATTTGCTGTGATTAACAATGCTGATACAACACTTATAAAATATATTGATCTTGATCCGGTCATGAAAGAAATCGGATATTTCCTTGATCATGAAAAAAAATGATTTGATCCAACAGACCATTCGACTTTTTTTTTGTATAATTGATAAATTGAATAAAAAACTGAAAAATCTATTAAATACTATTGACGATGAAATTTGTAGTATCAAGTACTGAATTACTGAGCCATCTTCAGGCTGTAAGCAGGGTGATCAGTTCAAAAAATACACTGCCCATTCTTGATAATTTCCTGTTTAAGCTTGAAGACAGTGAACTGGAAATTACCGCTTCTGATCTTGAAACCACCCTGGTAACCAAAATGAATCTGCAGAACTCCTCGGAAACAGGAAGTATTGCTATCCCTGCCAGGATAATTACGGACACACTCAAAGAATTTCCGGAAATTCCTCTGACTTTTGAGATTAATTTAACCAATCTTTCCATTGTTATCAATTCAGAAAATGGCAAGTTTACGATCGTTGGTCAGAATGCCGGGGATTTTCCCCAGATGCCCGTCGTTAAACCGGATAAAAAATCTTCTATTGAAATATCCCCGGAAATTCTGTTAAATGGGATCTCCCGAACATTATTTGCAACTGCTGATGATGAGCTCCGCCCGGTTATGAACGGTATTTTCGTTGAACTTTCACCTGACGATATGACATTTGTTGCCTCCGATGCTCACAAACTTGTCAGGTATAAAAGAATAGATGGCAAAGCAGAGGAAAATTCTTCCTTCATTTTACCTAAAAAACCAGCAGGATTGCTGAAGAATGTCCTGCCAAAAGAGGAGAGTAATGTTATCATGGAGTTTGATGATAAAAATGCTTTTTTCACCATGACGGAATACAGACTAGCCTGCCGGCTTGTGGAGGGCAACTATCCATCATATAACTCGGTTATTCCGGTTAACAATCCAAATAAACTTACAATCGACAGGGTTGAGTTTCTGAATACGCTCCGGCGTGTATCTGTTTATTCAAATCAGGCAAGCAACCTTGTTAAATTGCACCTGACGGGGAATCAGATCACTGTATCGGCACAAGATCTTGATTTTTCAATTTCAGCATATGAAAGATTGAAGTGCCAGTATGAAGGAGAGGAAATGGAAATTGGTTTTAAATCAACTTTCCTCCTGGAGATTCTTTCAAACCTATCCTCCAACGATGTTTTAATGGAGCTGTCTGATCCTACACGGGCAGGGATATTATTGCCTGCTGAAATAGAGAATGAAAGTGAGGATATCCTGATGCTGCTGATGCCAATGATGATTAATGCCTGATTGATTGTCGGTTTTCTGTTCCCGGTTCCCGGTTGGTGTGGGTTTGGTGCAAGCTACATTCCTGAATGAATAGTTCCAATGAACATCGAGAAAATTGAGAAAACTGAAACACAACAAAAAATGCTTCAATCGCTCTCAATTGCACTTAAATGCCTTAAAACAAAAAAAATGCCTCAAATTAAAAATGCCTCAAAACCATTTTAAAGATGAATCAGGAATAATCAAAGAAGATCCCGAAATCGCTTCGCTCTTCGGGATGACCTTGATCCTTAAAAAGTATATGGCTGTTTGAAGAACAACTGAATTATCCATTGAAAAACAACTGAATTAACAACTGAATTAACAACTGAATTAACAACTGAATTAACAACTGAATTAACAATTGAATTAACCACTGAATTAACAATTGAATTAACCACTGAATTAACAATTGAATCAACCAGATAAATTATGAAGCTAAACCTTCGAAATCCGTTAATCTTTTTTGATCTTGAAACGACAGGGATCAATATTGTATCAGACCGTATTGTAGAAATTTCATATCTGAAGGTACTACCTTCCGGTGAAGAGATCAGTAAAACAATCCTGGTTAATCCCGGCATGCCAATCCCAAAAGAAGTTATTGATATTCATGGTATTACTGATGAAGATGTAAGAGATGCTCCCTCATTTGTAGAAATTGCCCAATCACTTATTAATGAGTTCGAAGGGTGTGATTTTGCAGGCTATAATCTGAACAAGTTCGATATTCCTTTGCTGGCGGAAGAATTTTTAAGAGCAAATGTTGATTTTGACCTGAAAAAAAGAAAATTTGTGGATGTCCAGGTCATTTTTCATAAAATGGAACAACGTACACTCAGTGCCGCATATAAGTTTTATTGCAATAAGGAATTACATGATGCACACAGAGCAAAAGCCGATACCCGTGCAACATTCGAAATACTTCAGGCACAACTTGATAAGTATTCAAATCTTGAGAACGACGTCGATTACCTTTCTGATTATTCAGCGCAGAATAAAAATGTAGATTTTGCAGGAAGGATCATCTATGATGAAAAGGGAGTGGAAGTATTTAACTTTGGTAAATATAAAGGTACAGCAGTAGAAGAAGTTCTGAAGAATGATACCGGTTATTTCGGTTGGATCATGAATGGAGACTTTCCACTTTACACTAAGAAAGTTCTGACCAATATTAAACTGCGTTCTTTCGGGAAATAACTGCACATTAATCCGGTTGCAATGGGAACAATTGTCGCAATGGTCACAGGGTCGCAATGGGAACAGGGTCGCAATGGGAACAGGGTCGCAATGGGAACAG
>CAZRHW010000068.1:0-7979 GCA_964599785.1 uncultured Bacteroides sp.
AATATACCAATATACCAATATACCAATATACCAATATACCAATTCACCAGACTCCCAACTCCCAACTCCCGATTCCCAAATCCCGGCACCCAGCACCCAGTATCAAGTAACTTGTAACTTATTATGAAATATATTGGAGCACATGTCAGTACATCGGGCGGTGTTGAGAATGCACCGGTCAATGCCAGTAAAATAGGAGCGAAGGCTTTCGGACTTTTCACAAGGAACCAGAGACAATGGATCTCCAGGCCTCTTACACAGGAGAGCATTAAAGCTTTCAAGGCCAATTGCGAAAAATCCGGTTATGCTCCATGGCAGATCCTGCCGCACGATAGTTATCTGATCAACCTTGGACATCCGGACATTGCAGGACTGGAAAAATCCAGGATTGCATTTCTGGATGAAATGAACCGGTGCGAGCAACTTGGTCTTGACCGGCTCAACTTTCATCCGGGCAGTCATCTGAACCAGATCTCCGAGGAGGCATGCATGAAGATTATTTCGGAATCAATCAATATGGCACTCGATATGACCAGGGGTGTGACGGCAGTTATTGAAAACACTGCCGGACAGGGAAGTAATATTGGTTATTCTTTTGAGCAGATCAGGCTCATCATTGATAATGTCGAGGATAAATCAAGGGTAGGTGTATGTTTTGATACCTGTCACGGCTATTCCGCAGGGTACGACATTAAGTCACCCGAAGGTTATGCAGATACGTTCAGAAGATTTGAAGAGATCATAGGTTTAAGGTATCTGAAAGGATTGCATCTGAATGATACTAAGAAGGAGTACGGCAGCCGCGTGGACCGCCACGACCAGATCGGGGAGGGGCTTTTGGGCGGGGAGGTCTTCAGAAGGATCGTGAATGATCCCAGGTTCGATGATATCCCGATGATCCTTGAGACACCTGACGAGAACCGTTGGAAAGAGGAAATATTGTTATTGTATGGTATGATCGGAAAATAATACTCACCGGGTGACTGTTATTTACCTCAACGACGCTTTCGTAAATATATACTCCGGTATCTCCTGGTCGAACTGTATGGATCCGACGATAAATTCCGTACCGTCACCTTTCTTCAGCATATCTTTGAAAACGACTCTTTTTGGATACCAACGGTTTCCTAACTTCTGGATATCGAATAGTTCTGTTCTTTTTAACAGCGTACCACTTTTTGCATACAGTTCTTCTTTAAGTGGTAAATATCTTTGCTGGTCGACCCAAACCTTCCGGATCTGGTATGCGACATCAGAAGTTTTTGCATTCATTTCTACAATCCAGCACTCCCGCTCCTGGTATTTTTCTGTTCCGGTTACAGCAGCATCATATTTATCGGTAAGTTTGGTATCTTCCATCATATCTTCATAGGAAAGATCAGATCCCATGACCGACTGGCGAAGCATGTGTCCTGATATCTGGATTGTCCTGTCGGTAGAGGGGGAATAGATCCAGAGCTGGTCTTCCAGTTTCAGCATCTTGGTTCCAGCATCCCGGGCGGGAGATAAATATTCCGTATATGCCTTATCGTCTCCCTCGGCCCATGTTTTCGATTCAATGGTCCTGTCACCACGGGCTCCATGGATCACCATTTTACTGGTCAGGATCCTGTTCTTTGATGACAGGTTCCGGTCGATCCGGTCCAGTATCTCTTCCCCGGAAGGATATTGGGCATAAAGACTTACACTTGTTAAGAGTAAAACGAATGATAATGATTTCATATTTTTTCTCATGTTTGATGGTCTTTTCTCTGTGGCCCTCTGTTTAATTCCCTGCCTGCGCTGCCGCTTCGGCAGGCAGGTCTGTGCCCTCTGTGGTTAATTGAATTAATATTTTTACCACAGAGGAAGCAGAGAGTCACACAGAGTGCCACAGCGTAAATTTTATGTTTCTAATTCTTTAAACAGTTGGGCTGTTTTCCTCCTGTAAATCCCGATACCGGAAAGCATGGTGCCCAGGGTGGATGAGAACAATCCAGGTATAAACCCTATATAATATGCCTGTGGCACTAACTTGGCGTAAAATTTTCCGGGCATCATCATGGTGGCTCCTTTCATCATGTTGCTGATATCTATTCCTTTTTCCTGTAACCAGTATGAAAATAACAATCCAACTATGGTGCCAAATGCCGAACCCACAATTCCGATCAGTGCTGCTTCATAGATCATGCTTTTGTATATATGACCTTTACCCTCACCTATGGCCAGTCGTAACCCGACTTCGCCGTATCGGCGCAATCCTCCGATCAGGCCCGTATTCCACAGTACAATTGACATAGCAAGCACGAAAATAAATACGATCAGGAAGGCTGCGGAATCCACCAATTCCAGGTATCCTCCTAACATCTCACTCTGGTCCGTCAGTTTCATCATCACCGGTGAGAACTCATCCCCGGGATCCGAATATTTACTGTTGAAACTGGCACTAACCGCCTCTGCCTGCTCACCAATGTAATGACCGCCCGGGAGATAACCCAGTATCTCAGTTGATGCATCTTCCATATCGAGAGCTGCCTGGGCATCTGATATATCGACAATTATGGCACCTCTGTCCATCACGGATACACCGAATCTGATCGTTCCGGAAATCGTAAAATTGTAGAAGCTCATACTGCCATACATGGTTGATCCCATCAGTGTGACATGATCTCCCGGGACAACTCCCAGGTTGGTGGCGAATTCATCACTGATCAATATTTTACCCGGACTATCAGGGAGGCTTCCCCTTGCCAGGATATTCTCAAGATTCAAACGCTCAGGTTCCCTGCTGCCGGGGGTAAGCATATCAATGGCAATAGCCATGGTGGGCCCCTGTGATCGGGTTTCCCCGTTTTCATCGGGTACATCAAGCAATCCGCCAAACTGTGTCCGTATTACCCATTCCATATCAGGATAATCCTTTCTAACGTTATCTATCACTTCACTTACATTTACCAGCGCCAGGTCTGTGGGCATTTGATTCATATTATCGGCATAGGCACGGGTCATAATTTTGACATGGCCGGTAGAAAATTTAGCGGTGAAATCGGCAATATCTCCCAGTATGCCGGTAAGATAGCAAACCATCAGGACCGTAAGTGAGACACCTGCTGCGACCACAATTGCTGGCAACAGGCTTCGCTGCCGGTCCCGTAATAATCCTTTGAACAGAAATCGTATCATTGTAATTTTCCTTTAATTGCTTCAGTTGGATTCATTTTAGATATCTTCATGGAAGGCAGGAAGCTGACTATAGTTGTGGTAATGATGACAATGAGCATGACTGAAATGATCAGTCCGATACTATATACCGGGTAGATTGTTTCAGCGATGACCAGTCCCATAGTATCCATACCGGCGGGCATGGAAAAACCAACTTTGCTCATCCATACAAGGAAGGGAATACCGGGTATGGCGCCGAGGACTGCAGCCAGTGTGGAATGCATGGCACCTTCAACGGTGAATAACTTAACCACCTGGCCACGTGTCATGCCCATGGCCATGTAGGTGCCGATTTCCTTCTGCCTTCTGAAAATCGAAAGCACCTGTGTATCGAATACAGCCAGCATGGCAAGAAGCATTAGTATAACATATAAGAATGATCCGCCAACTTTTTTCATCCTGATAATTTCTCTCATTCCCTGCAACAGGTAATCATAATCTTTCAGTACCCATCCGCTTTCTTCCCCGGTCCAGGTATAGTCCTGGTCAGTGATCAGGAGCGTCGCTTCCCCTGGCATTTGGGTCATCTCCTGCAACCTTTCAATCGGGATCCACATCTGCCCGTTGTCCACGGCAGGAACATTACATTTGAACACTCCGACAATCAATGCCTCCGCGGCATCGAAGGTGCCATTCACATCGCGCCAGCGGATGGTAATATAATCGCCGGTGTTCAGCTTTGAATCCCGGGCCATGCCCGTCCCGATGATGGCCGGGATATCCTCGTGTTCTTCGAGCAACAGGTTGGTCGGTAGTTCAGAGACCTGCTGGGATGGATCAATTCCCTTCAGCAGAACGCTCATGATTCTTCCCTCAGGATAAATGGAAGCCTGGGTTATCAGTACAGGTGCCATATTACTCTTTTTAATTTCATCCTTGAAAGACTGTGGCAAAACCCTGTGACTGTCCTCCAGGGTAAAGGGATCATAGGGATCATAATTCTCTGTCCATATCTGCCCGCCTCCTATTTCCCATGCAATCATATCCCTGATGGCCATCCTGTTCCAGCCATCGATAATCCCGAAATGCCAGATGATCAGGATCAGGATCAGCGCAAGCACAAATACGTTCAGCCAGGTCCTCAGACCTGCGCCGATCAGGTTTCGCAAAGCTAATTTTATTGCTGTCATGATTTGATTTTTAATGGGAATTAAGCTGTCTCATCTTTAACGACTTTGCCATCTTCGAGTGTGATCTTCCTTTTCAGGTATTTGATAACCTTGTCATCATGTGTGGCAAAGATGAAGGTGGTTTGAAGGTCATGATTCAGTTTTTCCATGGTCTGCAGGATATGATGAGAGTTGGCTGCATCAAGGTTAGCCGTGGGTTCATCGGCGAGTACGAGCCTGGGTCTTTTTACCATGGCCCGTGCGATGGCCACCCGCTGGCATTCTCCTCCCGAGAGCTGTGCAGGCCTGGATTTTATTTTATCGGTCAGCCCGACCCACTCGAGGGCATCATGCACAGCCTTTTTCCGTTCGCCTCCTGTCATATTAAGCAGCAACAGGGGGAATTCAACATTTTCAAAAACCGTGTATACAGGCAGGAGGTTGTAGGTCTGAAAGATAAAGCCCATATGCTGTCTGCGCAAAACGGCAGCTGCTTTTGGCGAAAGTTTGCCTACAGACTGCCCGATCACTGTGGCTGTCCCTTCAGAAGGGGCGTCTAAGGAACCGATGATATTCAGCAGGGTGGTCTTACCCGATCCGGAAGGACCGACAATGCCGGCGAATTCACCTGTTCCGAATGTGAGATCAATGCCGTTTAATGCGGTAAAATGCCCTCCCCCTATGGGATAGCGCTTAACCAGGCCTTCGATGGTTACAATGTGTGAATTTTCCATTATTGGTATATTAATGATTAAAAACAGCCATAACCTGTATTCCTTTCCCGGCAAAAAGATTCGCTTCCTCCAGTCCCGGGTAAACCTGGAAACGGTCGGGATTCCAGAATCCCATCAGATAAAAACTCCATTTATCAAACTGCCACGTCCAGTTGATGAAATTATAAAGATCGTCATTTTCCCAATCGTAAAAAACAATTGCATTCAGGCTATTGATGATCGAGAAAGAATAGTTCAGTGAGAGGGCTGTGAATGAGATTCCGTCTCCCTGTATAAACGCTTTATCAGCAATGCTGAATGTAAAATATTCAGTCATGATGTTCAGGCCGTTTCCCAGGTTGAAAGTATAATCGGCTCCCAGATTCAGATATCTCTGATAGCCCTGTGTTTCAATATCCTGACGGATCATAGTACCTTCAAACCATAATCCGATAGCCAGATCAAATTTGCCATCCAGGCCAATCCGGTTTTCATTGATGGCGTTGGTGCCGGGGATTGTATCGTAGACAGTGGATCCGCGAAGATCTGCCTGCCGAAAATGATAAGTCCCTGCTACCTCCCCGGTCAGTACCGGGACCTGGAACCTTCCACCCAGTTCCGGTATCTTCTTCTTTGTCTTTGCATATTCCCATCCCTTCGTGTCCTGGTTACCGTACAGCGCCCATATCCAGATGTTAGCATTATTGAGAAAATAATATCTGCCCAGTAAACCATATACTCCGTCTGTAATCTGCAGCGGATCACGCGGATCAATCTTGTCGAACCACATCAGGGGCCTGAGCATAACAGCCGATCCGAAATTTATTTTCTGCAGACCGGCCCGGAGCTCAAATTGATCACCGGAGAACCGGAGCCAGACCCTGTAAGGTTTTATTTGCTCATCCAGGCCAATACTGTCATTTGACCAAAATATACTGGTGGCACGGGCATTAAATGATATTTCACTGTCAAATGTGTATTTTTCATTTATCGAATATGACATTGATAATTCCGGAACATAACGGAGCCCAAGCATACTATTTAATTTATTACTGTAACTGGCTGTTCCCCATCCGGCCAACATGCCATTCAATTCAGCTTCCTGACTGTAGGAATTAAATGAAAAAATGATTAACGGAGTTAATATCAAAATAATTTGAAAATGAGAAATATTATATGTTTTAAAAGTATACTTCATTTTCTCTCAATGATCCCGTAAAAGAAAAAATTAATCAATTCCCTTACCAGGTCACCGGGGGTTTGATAAAGTGAAAGGAGCTGTTCATCTTTTGCCATTTCTGTCATATGATTAAGAAAATACAAAATGAATTCCGGACGGATATCAGCCCTTATGTCCCCCCTTTTCTGTGCCTGCATGTAATCTTTCATGATCATACCGATGCTGTCGGTCATTTTGTTGTTCAGGTAATCAGATAATTCAGGATCAGCATGAAGAAAATAATCGTCAAAAAATTCCGGACTCATTTCTTCAGTCAGTTCCATTTTAAGCGCAACCGATTGACTGGTCTTCTCTGTGAAAGGGATATCCTGTTCCATGATGTCCCTGTATTTTGCCATAGCGCTCTCCAAAATGTGATCAATAATGTGTTTGACCAGGTCATTCTTGTTTTTTAAATGTTTATAGAACGTCATTTTACTGACACCGGCTTCCCGGCATATCTCTTCAATCGTCACTCTTTTAATGCCATATTTCCAGAATAACTTTTTACTCGAAGTTATAATCTGATTATATTTTTGATTGTCAAATATTTCCATCATTTAAAATAAAACGATTCAGGAATAAATATACGATTATAGTACAAATATACAATAAATGTATAATATAACCAAATTATTCTGGTCTTTATTTTGAAAAAAGGAAAATTTTTTTCAGGTGGGACATTAAATCGATCTGAACAGCATATTCTGAATAAACAACTCCTGGAACTCAGGGTCGGATTCAAGGCTGATGTGCCTGGTGATCTTCAACACTTCTTCGATGTTATTGTAGTTTTCAAAAAGGAATATTTTTGCACCAATTAAAGCAGTATTGCCCATTTTTCTGATCTTATCTTCAGGAAGATCAAGTAATCCTATCTTCAGGGCATTTGATAAATTGATATAATTTCCAAAACCACCTGCTATATAAAGTTCATCAATACGATCCCGGGATACACCAAGTTGCTTGTACAGGATGTTCAGACCGGCCGCAATCGCTGCTTTTGCCAGCTGTATTTCACGGATATCCTGCTGGTTAATGAATACTTCCTGTTCAAGGAAGATCTGTTTTTCCCCGGAGAGGATATCTCCAAAATCGTTCATCAGTGCTTTTTCAAGAAACACAGCCATGGCATCGATGATTCCACTGCCGCAAATTCCTGAAGGCTTTACATTTCCTATGGTATGACACCTGATTTTTTCACCTGTATGAATAACGGATGATATCGCACCTGTGGAGGCTGTCATACCTTTGGCAATTCTTGCACCCTCAAAAGCAGGACCTGCAGCTGTAGATGCACAGATTATCTTTTCTTTATTACCGGCTACAATCTCGCCGTTGGTTCCAAGATCTATCAGCACTTTAAACGAATCGCTCAGATGGAGTTGGGTGGCAAAGATACCAGCCAGGATATCACTACCTACAAATGATCCGACAGAAGGCATGAAAGCGATTTCTGTTTTTTGATCCAGATCCCATTCAAGTTCAGCCGGCTTGAATATCTTTATACCCAGGTCCGGGGATTCAAAAGGATAAAAGGAAAGAGGTTTCACATCAAAACCACAGAAGAGATGATGCATAGCTGTATTACCGACCAGGATTATTTTTTGAATCTCCCGGGAAGTATCTGTCAGGAGGAACCGGATCATTTCCAGTATTTTATTTCGAATCAGTTCCCTTAGTATTTCAGCCCGGTCATGTTGTAATGCAAACTCAATCCTTGACATGATGTCCGCA
>CAZRHW010000069.1:0-7925 GCA_964599785.1 uncultured Bacteroides sp.
CAAAAAATGACCTCTGGAGCCGTCTAAATTTCTATAAGTATCCTGGATATATTGAAATGATTGAAAGGGGCTATATCCATGCAATTATGCTGGATTCAACATATGCAGTTTTAAAAAATAACCTGGCATACTTATACGCGTGCGAAGGATTTCATCTTGATAAAGCACTGGATCTGGTAAATTCCAGTCTTGCTATGGATCCGAATGATTATGCAACACTTGACACCAAAGCCTGGATCCTTTATCAGCTTGGACAGTACGACGAAGCCTATAATGTTCTTTTAAGGTCGCAGGAACTAACCCCGGAAGGGGAATTTGATATAATTTATCTGTATCATCGTGGTAAAATAAAACTTGCATTGGGGGATAGTGCAGAAGCAAAGAAATGCTTTGAGCAAATGTTTGGGATACCGGAACCAATCGCTGAAGAAATGCGTTACCAGGAGGAGGTGAGGGAATTATTGAAGAAGTTATAGGGAGGACTGCACGCAGGTAACATTTCGAATAAAATAAATGGTATATTGGTTTATTGGTGTGTTTGAGTATGGGTGTGGGCTGGATTTGTATATTTGTATAATGGTAAATTGGTTTATTTGTGAGTGTGAGTTTAGGGTAAGGGGTTTGAATTACTGTAAAGTGGTTCGTATTGTAGTAAATATACATCATATAAAAACAGGAGGGAAACAAGATGATAGGAAAACTATCTAAGGAAATAATTGATGTTCTGCTGGAGACTGTACCATTTGAATTCTCGATTGTTGATTCAGATGATAAAGTTTTGGCCTGGAACAGGCATGATACCAGGTTATTTAAAAGGCCAAAAGGCGTTCTGGGCAAGGATGTCAGGAATTGTCATCCGAAAAGAAGCCTTCATTCGGTTGAAAAGATCATTAAAGAAATGAAGGATGGTGTAAGGGATAAGGCAAGGTTCTGGATAGATCTGAAACTGGGTGATGATGAAAAAAAGAATAAGATTTTAATCGAGTACCATGCCTTGAGGAACAGCGAAGGCAAATACCTGGGCTGCATGGAAATCTCCCAAAATATTACTGAAATTCAGGGAATTAAAGGGGAAAAAAGATTGCTGGAGGAATAAGAAAGTAGGATAACCCTTGGAGCTCTTTAAAAGCTCCAAGGGTTATCCTACTCGTATCTTAATGCTTCTACCGGATTCTCACCGGCAGCCTTAAGTGATTGGATACTTATTGTGACAATAGCAAATATCCATGCCAGCAATCCTGCCCCGATGAATATCCACCAGCTCAGATCAGTCCTGTAAGCGAAATCCTGCAGCCATGCTTTTCCACCAAACCAGGCAAGAGGACAGGCAATAATAAATGCAATCATGATGTTTTTTGAAAAATCTCCGAGAAGCAGGTTATAGATATTCAGAGCGTGTGCACCGCTGACCTTTCTGAGACCAATTTCCCTTCTCCTGTTCTCCAGTGAGAAAGAAACCATGCCTACCAGGCCCAAAGAAGCAATGACAATACCGATTATACTGAAAATCAGCACCAATTTACTCAACCTTTCCTCCTGCATATACTGCCGTTCAAAATCTTCATCCAGGAAAAAATAATCATAAACACCTTCAGGAAATAATTCTTCGAATTTTACTTTTGCCCAATCTATCACTTCCTTCACAGCTCTTTCCTCAAAAACAAGGGTTATATACCTGTAATCTTCATTCATCAGAAACATTCCAAGAGGTTCAATGGGATTCTGAAGACCTTTGAAATGATAATCTTTAAAGACACCTATAACCGGAGATCTGTATTCGTTAATTGTTTTAGTCAGGGCAATTTCCGGAGATTCCCAGTCCCATGCCTTCAGTGCCGTCTCATTCAGAATCCAGCCACGGTTCGCTGAATCACTCAATAAAGGATTAAAAGGATTCCCTGCAATCAGTTCAAGTCCATAGACCGGGATAAAATCATAGTCAACCTGGACGCAGTTAAGCATCCGTGTTTTATCTGCCGCTTCTCCGGTGGGCCACATCCGCCAGTAATAACGCCATCTGCCCGGCACACTTGAAGAAATGGTGGCAGCACGAATACCGGGATGATTCCTGAATTCATCTTTAATGTGCTGATAATTTTCGGGAGTCACCTGTCCTTCCGGGAATTCTATAACAAGCTTGTTTTCTTTGATAAAACCATATGAAGTATTCTTCATGAATAACAATTGCTTGTATACGATCATTGTGGCAATGATCAGGGTAATAGAGATGATATACTGGCCAAGCACCAGGATCCTCCTCATCAGTATCCCCTTATTATACTTATCAAAAAATCCCTTTAATACCGAAACAGGCTTAAAGGAAGAGAGGAAAAATGCAGGGTAAGAACCTGAAAGAATCCCGATTAATAAAACAATGGCTGTTAGAAAAATCAGAAAAGCAGGATCGAGGTAATCCAGATTAAGGTTGAGATTGACGGTTTTATTTAATAATGGAAGGGTCAATTCCACAAGGAACATCCCTGCAATATGTGATATCAGGACCAGACCAAGAGATTCTCCAAGAAACTGGATGATAAGGTTCTGCCGGCTGGCACCGATTGTTTTTCGGATGCCAACTTCCATACTTCTGGAAGCATACCTTGCTGTCGACAGGTTCATAAAATTAAAACAGGTTACCAGGAGTATCAGGAAACCAATGATAGAAACAAGGTAAATGAATACAGGATTTCCCCCGGGATCAACCTCCCATTTCAGCAGTTCGGCATGGAGATGGATATCTTTTACAGGCCTGAGAACACATTTCATGTCTTCACCCCTCTGTTCATACATCTCAGGATGAATTTCATGAGCAAGGTCATAAATACGTTCACCGAATTTATGAATGTCAACCCAGGGATACAGTTTTACGTATGTTGGAAGATGATTACCCATTCTGACTTCTTCAGGCATATCTATCAATTGTAGGAGAGAAATGCGGGAAAAGAATATATCCAGCCGGGCGTGTGTATTCCAGGGGGGATCTTTAACGATTCCAACCACCTCAAAATAGCTTGTATCGAGTTTAATAAGTTTTCCCAGACCTGATTGTTCTCCGAAATATTTATGTGCAATACTTTGTGATAATACAATTGTGAATGGACGGTTCAGTTCTTCAGCAGGATTCCCCTCAATCACCTCGATCCCAAAAATGTGAAAGAGTTCGGGATCAGCATAATGAATATTTTGCTCTTTGTATATTTTGTCTTCAAAGCGGACTACCTGTGGCCTCCAGCTACCAAATCGCCCGAGGTATTCCACCTCCTCATATTGACTGATCTCATCAGCAATGAAAACGGGAATAGAGGCATACTTTTCAGTTGTATTATAAATGTTTGAAATCTTTTCAATTCTGTAAATGCGTTTATAATCAGGATGACAGGTATCGAAACTGGTTTCAAACCGTACATATATAAATATCATCACGCTTACACCAATACCAATCGACAGGCCAAGAATATTCAGGAAAGTAACCATCCTGTACCTGATCAGATTACGAATGGCTGATAACAGGCAATTTTTAAACATGTGGAATTCTTTTGGTTAAAATTATAAAAACCGGCAACTTGCAATCAATATCTCCAAAACATTTCTTGAAATCCTCCAATATATATGCCAGTGACAATAAACCATTAATTATCAATAGTTTATCGCACAACATATATATATTAGAATTATTTAGAGTGTTCATAATACGACATATTGTGACGTATTTTGAACATTTTTATTAATTTTAAGAATATATTTTACGTATCTTGCAATTAAATCGATGGTATTAATAATTAGGAATTTGTTGAACCGTCCCGAGGTCCTGGAATAACTCTACATACATTCTATTGTTATTATCTGGCCAGGTCAATTGTAAAAACATATATTATATTAACAAAGAATGCCGAAACAGGGTAAAATATTAATTGTCGACGACAACCGGACTATCCTGGAATCCCTGAAGCAATTATTGAAATTCGATTATCAGGAGATAAAAACGCTTACCAATCCTGATCACATTATTCCTGAAATGAACAGGAATGATTTTGATATGATATTGCTGGATATGAATTTTACACCTGGAATCACTACCGGTGAAGAAGGAATTATCTGGACAAAGAAGATTTTGAAAAATGATTCACAGGCTGTTATCATCCTGATAACAGCATATGGTGACGTCGAACTTGCTGTAAAAGCTATTAAAGAGGGTGCAATTGATTTCATCGTCAAACCCTGGGATCCGGAAAAATTGCTGGCAACGATAAAATCAGCATATGAGCTCAGGCTGTCAAGGCTGGAGGTCAGGAATTTAAAAGGCCGGTATCGTTTATATACCGACGAAATAGGAAAACAGTTTGATCCGATTATTGGGTCATCAGAAGCTATCAAAGAGGTACTGAGAATAGCACAGAAAGCTGCGGAATCTGATGCGAACGTCCTGATCATGGGTGAAAATGGTACAGGTAAAGAACTGATTGCCAGAAAGGTCCACAAACATTCATCACGAGCTGGGAAAGACTTTATCGGAGTTGATGTGGGATCATTAACCGAGTCATTGTTTGAAAGTGAGATGTTCGGACATAAGAAAGGAGCATTCACTGATGCGAAGGAAGACCGGATAGGAAGATTCGAAATCGCATCCGGAGGCACGCTCTTTCTGGACGAGATTGGGAATCTTTCTGTAAGCCTGCAGTCCAAATTGCTCAGGGCACTGGAAGAGAAGATAATCATACCAGTAGGTTCAAATAGCCCCCTGCATGTGGATATCAGACTGATATGTGCAACAAACAGGGATCTCCAGGAAATGATGGAGCATCATACCTTCAGGGAAGATCTTTATTTTCGTATTAATACATTGCAGATCAATATACCTCCATTACGCAGCAGAACAGATGATATTCCATACCTGCTGGATTACTTCCTGGAAAAATTTGGACATAAATACAGGAAGCAGCATTTACAGGTAAACAGCGATGGACTTGAAAGCCTCATGATCTATCACTGGCCGGGCAATATCAGGGAATTTAAACATACCGTTGAAAAAGCAGTCCTCATGAATGAGTCGGGTACCCTGACACGTGAAGATTTCTTTGGAAATACAGTTCTTGATTCCAGGAAAGGAGTAGCAGTTAACCTTCGTCTGGATGATGTTGAGAAAGATACAATACACCAGGCGCTGGTAAATGCCGGTGGGAATATCAGCAGGGCATCTAAAATGCTGGATATCTCACGGACAACACTTTATTCAAAAATGGCAAAACATGGTCTTTAAACGGTTTTATATCCAGGTTGTAGTAAGGATATTATGTATTCTTGCTTTCTGCCTCTGGTTTGCTTTTAAATTCCATAATCCACCGAATTTTTATACCATCATTTTTCTTGGAATGCTAATATTAATCCAGGTCTGGTTATTGATACGTTATGTGAACCGGACAAACCGGGAGTTGTCAAAATTTTTTATTTCCCTAAGGGACAAAGATTCCAGTTTAAGATTATCACCGGATGATCAATATGGTTCCTTCCGTGAGCTTGCTGATATTCTCCAGGAAACTGCCGATCTTTTAAAGGATGCGAGGATTGAGAAAGAAAAACAATACAGGTACCTTCAATTTATAATTGAACATGTGGATATCGGTTTACTGAGTTTTCGGGATGATGGACGAATTATTCATTACAATCCCGCTGCCAGGAAACTGTTGAAAATGGAGAGGCTTACAGGGCTCGAATTACTTAACAATATTCATCCTGATTTTAAGCGAATCCTGATTGATCAATTACCCGGTGAGTCAACGATGATTAAAATTTCGCACGGAAATGAAATGTTTCAACTTTTGATAAGGTCAACAGATTTCATATTTGAAGAGGATAAATTACGGTTAATATCTTTTCAGGATGTAAAGCAGGAAATGGAGGCTCAGGAGCTGCAATCCTGGCAAAGGTTGATAAAGGTGCTCAACCATGAAGTGATGAACTCTCTCACACCCATCCGGACATTGACTCATGCCATCCGGAGATCTGTTTCGGAATTAAAACCAGGTAAAGATAATATGGAAATTGATCATTCACTTACTGCAGATATCATGAAAAATAGTGACCTGATTGAAGAAAGAAGTACAAGTCTGGTTAATTTCATCAAGCAATACAGGGATATTACGAGGATTGATAAATTATCCCTTCAAAAGGTTGTTTTAAAGGAAGTTTTCACACGGGTTACAGCGTTTCTTAAGGAAGATCTGTCCCTGAAAAAAATAACCTGCGAGATTGCCGTTATCCCGGAAAACCTTGAACTTTTATGTGATATCAATCTGATAGAACAACTACTTATTAATCTCATGATTAACTCCATCGAAGCCCTGTCAGACAGCACTGATCCTGTGATTAAGCTTCACGCATTCATTCAGAAAGACTCACATGTGGTCATTTATATATCTGATAATGGCAGAGGAATTCCTGAAGACAATTTAGATGAAATCTTCACTCCGTTTTATTCAACAAAAGAAGGCGGAAGCGGTATTGGGCTTAGTTTCGCACGACAAGTTATGCGTTTACACCGAGGAAATGTTTCTGTTAAATCAGCCCCATCTGAAGAGACTGTTTTTATGCTCAGGTTTTAGGATTTGTCTGTTTCAGACTTTGTAATTTCCTGGCATGTTATTTATCTGTCTGAAAACTTATTCCCCACACAATTATAATCATAATCATATAAACCGGTACGTGCCATTTAATTCCTTTCGTGATCATGCCGGTATTATTGCCGGTATGGATGTCTTCATCAAACGCAACCCTTTCATATTTTGTCTCATCTTATCCTTATCTCAAATAACACTTAATATTAATCTTCATCAATTTATTTTAAATAAAAACAGTCATGAAAACAAAAAATGTATTATTGTTGAGTATCATAGTATTATTTATTCTGTCATGCTCGGGAATTCCTGTATATGCACAGGAATTAATCGATCAGAAAACCCAGCAACTGGATCTGAAATTACAGTTACTGGATTCCAAACTGGATTTGTTGGATTCGAAAATCAAATTGTGGGAATCGAAACCGGAAGAATTAGATATCAGGTTGCATGAAATAGATGATCAGATTAAGGAGCTGGCTTTTAATCCCGGGGAATTGAATTCAAGGTTTAATAAAATTGATTCTATGATCCGTGAAATGGGAAAATCCAGGATTCCACCTGTCATCCAGGAACCGGCTTTTCAGGAAAAAGAACTGGAATTCTTTAAGGATTACAAATCCACTATCATGATGGATCCCGTTCGTCTGTTCGAAGGGACATTCCAATTATCGTATGAACGGTTACTAACTGATAGATTTTCTGTCAGTTTATCGGGATTGGCAACGTACGCGACAGAACAGGGAATGACCAGTTATTTTTTTACCAACCAGGAATTCATGTATTTCAATGCGGCGGATGATTCTTATCTGGATTATAAGGGTGAATCCATTGCTGGTGGGGGGATCATCCTGCAATGCAGGGACTACCTACTGGCTGATTATACATCAAGAAGACGGCCTCCACTGGGTTTATATGCTGCACCACAGTTATTATACAGGAGAATTCTGATTACCGGTGAAACCATGGAATATATTGATGAGGAATGGAAAGAAAAAGAGATAAAACAACGTTTGAATGTATTCTCAGCAGGAGCATTGCTTGGAGCCAGGATACCATTCATGAAAGTTTTATTTGTGGATGTGTTTGTGGGTGGTAATATCAGGTTAAGCAAATATGATAAGGAAGCCGGATTGACAAAGTACAAAGACTGGTATAATATAGATTTCTCGGGGGTTTTCCCAACTGCAGGTATCGGGATAGGTATATTAAAATGATCGGCAAAAATAGTCCCTGCAAGCTGGAATTTGAATAGTTTTTTCTATTTTGGATAAAATTTAATGAATATTTCTCAGAACCGGAGTAATATGCTTG
>CAZRHW010000070.1:0-7920 GCA_964599785.1 uncultured Bacteroides sp.
CTTACAGAATACAGAATGGCCCCGGCGAACAGGAACAGGGATGGACCGGTGATTTCACGTTTAAACCCGATGCCGGTTGGGTGATAGCCAAACATGAACTGGATGACCTCCGCAACAAACCCATTATTCAATTCAGGATTGCCTATGGATCCGATGGTTCCAGTGTGGTTCAGAATGAGGGATTCGCATTCGATGATATCTATATCGGTGAAAGGACAAGGCTTGTGTTGCTGGAACACTTTACCAGTGCAGCAGATTCGGCGTGTAAAAATGCAAATGACGCTGTCAACAGCCTGGTGTCAGAAAACGTGTTGGATATTATTGATATTCAATATCATGTGGGAGATAAGGGTGCAGATAAAATGTACACTGACTATCCTATCGGTCCTGGTGCCAGATCATTATATTACGGGATATCAACATTCCCGCATACATTTTTTGATGGCGGCGGCAGTTCGGGACTGTATATTTATGATTACCTGACCAGGGATCTGAGTGAGCTGAACCTTTTCACCCGTGTCCTTAAGGATCCTGATTTTAACATTGGTCTTGATGCTGAAATTCAATCCGGCCAGATGAATATATCCGTGGAACTTACTGCATTGAATGATATGACGTTATCAAGTTATACAGTACATACAGCGGTTATTGAAAAAGAAATTAACGATCCGGCTTATGATGGTGCTTTTAGCCAGACAAGTTTCGAGAATGTGGTCAGGAAAATGCTGCCTGATGCCGGAGGAAAAATCTTTACAAAGGAATGGACCAAAGGAGAAAAAGAAAATTTCTCCCTTAGTTGGAATATACAGAATGTGCTCAGTGAAGATCTTCTGTATGTGGTTGTCTTTATTCAGAACCGTGACACCAAGGAAGTATACCAGACTGTGACAAACGATCCCGATGCTATCTCCGGAGTCGTGGGTACATTCATGCAGGCTAATAATATGGACCTGCTGGTCTATCCGAATCCGGCATCAGACCTTGTAAATATCGCTTTCGGTGAACCGTTGGCAGAAAGAAGCACGTTACAGGTATTTAACTATATGGGTGCACTCGTTGAGATCTGCCAGATTGAAAGTGGTATTTCCATACATCAGCTAAATGTTCAGGATTACAGGAAAGGAGTATACTACCTGAGAATTATCCAGGGGAATAAGCTGATAGGGGTGAGTAAAATGATGGTGTTATAGGATAATATACTCACCGGGTGACTGGCAGTCACCCGGTGAGTGTTTAAAGTCACCCGGTGAGTATTATTTATTCGTCCTTTCCAGAAACTGTCTTCCGAAATTCTCTCCAAACTTCTCAAGTTCTTCCGTCTGATCTCTTTTAGGATAGAATTTGGTGGCCATGCCTGCCTGGACAACATCCAGCTTCAGGTTTTTTAAATGATCTTCAATTAGTTTAACGGCTTCACCACTCCAACCGTACGATCCAAAGGAAGCGGCAAGTTTTCCTTTATCACGGATCGGATTAATGAGCGCAAATAATTTATATACCGGTAAAAGTGTATTCTGATTGATTGTCGGAGAACCAACAAGGATCCCTTCTGAACGAACGATCTTTTCTTCGAGGTCTCCGAGGCTGATATGTTCAATATCGGCAATTTCAACTTTGATATCACCGGCTTTTCGTACTCCTGTTCCAATGTTTTCAGCCATTTGTTTTGTAAAACCATAGGCAGATATATAGGTGATCAGAACATGGTTGATCCCACCGGCGGTAAGATCAAGGTAATCTGTGGCATATTTTTCAGATAAATTTACTTTTTCCTTCCAGGTGTGGCGAAGAATGGGGCCATGTCCGGGACAAATCATGCTGATCTTTAACGGTTTTATCTTTTCGATGGCCTTTAGCATGAATTTACTGTATGGTTTAAGGATTACATCAAAATAGTATTTAAAAGCATCTGAATAATCACTGACCTGATCATCGAACATCTTTTCATCACATAAATGAGCTCCGAATGAATCACAGGTAAAAAGGATATGATCTTCTTCAAGGTAAGTGTATATGGTGTCCGGCCAGTGGAGATTGGGGGCTCCGATAAATCTCAGCGTCCTGTTGCCCAGGCTGAGTGTATCCCCGTCTTTTACTTTCATATTTCTGAAAGGTTTTTCAATCATTTCCTGCAAATAATTAATTGCCTGGCCACTTCCCACGACAGTTGCATCCGGAGCCAATTCAAGGAGACTTCCAACACTGCCGGAATGATCAGGCTCGGTATGATTGCAAATAATGTATTCAATATCAGAGGGATTGATCAGCTTACCGATATTCCTGATAAATGTTTCTGAAAAGATCTTTTTAACAGTATCAATAACAGCTATTTTATCTGTTTTTAAAAGATAAGAATTGTATGTTGTCCCGTATTGTGTCTCCATAACAATGTCGAACGTAAGAAGATCTTCATCAAGTATTCCGGTCCAGTAGACCAGATCATTGATTTTCAAAGGATTGATATCTTTCATGCTTGTAGTATTTTATCCTGTAAAATTATAAAGTTAAATGGAGAAAATAAAAAAGCTGTCTTTGAGACAGCCTTTTCATTATATGCAATTTTGAGATTTAACATTCATTTTTACCTGTCCCAAATATAAACTGAAAAAGTTGCCGGAGTTGTTAACCGGATGTTAAAGAAGATCAGGACATCATTTATTATTCTATTTAATACTTGCAACTGGTGATATGAGTCCCCTGACCTGGTCACCCGGTTTGACCAGAATCCGGGTTCCTGGCGGAAGGAAGAGGTCGACACGTGATCCGAAGCGTATAAAGCCAAGCTCATTACCCTGATTTATAATTTTATCCTGGCTGGCATTTGAAATGATTCTTCGTGCAACTGCACCTGCAATTTGTCTAACTAGTATTTTTCCGACAAACTTATTTTCGATAACAAGCGTATTTCGTTCATTTTTTTCTGACGATTTAGGGTATCTGGCCACATAGTAGTCGCCCGGATGGTACCTGTAAAAAATAATTTTTCCGGATACCGGATACCAGTTCATATGTACATTCCATATTGACATAAAGACGGAAACCTGGATACGTTTATCACTGAAAAATTCACTTTCATAAGTTTCTTCCACCGCAACAATTCTGCCGTCTGCCGGGGCAAAAATCAAATGGTCATCGGGACTGAAACTCCGGCGGGGTTTCCTGAAGAAAAAACAGAGAAAAAGGATGAGGATGAAAGAGATAAAAACAATAATCAGTTTTAACGGAAAAGAAGATGAGAGAAAAATCAATAGAAGGGCATTTAATAATGCAAGAAAAAGAAATGTAATTGAAATTATTTTTATGCCTTCCTTATGGATCATTTTAAATTTACGAGTCTTAAAATTGGATAATACTTACTCTGTGCAAAAGATCCTGTTATGTCATTAAAATAATAATAGTTTTAAACCACAAAGGTACATAAAGGTTATCACAAAGGAACTCCAGGGGGTAAAAATAGACTCCTTTGTGATACTTTGTGCTGTCCTTTGTGTTCCTTTGCGGTTAAGTGACGAGAATGCAGATTCTTAGAATTGAATAGTAAGATTTAATCATAAGGTGTGCGCTTCTATAATGAATTATTAATTTAAAGATATTGTTTTATCAGAAGAAAAATAAACACAAACGGAACAGATAGCAAGATCGAATCGATCCTGTCGAGCATACCCCCATGACCGGGAAGAAGTTTTCCGCTGTCTTTTACTCCGGCATTTCTTTTAAATCCTGATTCAACAAAGTCTCCTAATGTTCCTGTTACAACTGTAATAACTGTAATAATAATCCAATCCGTTCTACTCAGAATGGGAAAAAGTTCAGCAACGATAAAAGCGGTTCCGATCGTAATAGCTGATCCACCAAGAAAACCTTCCCATGATTTTCCGGGTGATATGTCTTCCATGATTTTATGTCTGCCAATGAAACTACCAACAATGTATGCCCCTGTATCATAAATCCATAACAGGATGAAGTATCCCAGGATAATCTCCGGAGTAAATCCTTCCGATATCCTTTTCGGATAACCCAGAAAGGGCAGGAGGGATAAGGGCAGGGCAATATAGATCAAGCCGAGACAGGTGAATGCAAGATTATCTGTAAATTTTCCCTGTCGACGGAACAATTCAAAGAAAAATAACAGAAAAACTATAAGGACCGGAATAAGTAACAGCTTTGAAGAAATCATACCGGAGGCAAATAACCAGGATGTTGCCAGTACAAAAATACCTGTTCCAATTCCAGGAATAACCTGCGGTTTGATATGATCTGTTGTAATCAAACTGTACCATTCAACCATTGCCAGTATCATAATGATAATGAAAAATGAGATGAATGCGAGGGGATGGAGGTAAAGGGAAGTAATAATAATGGCAACATATAATAATCCCGTGATTGTCCGCTGCACAAATTTTTTCAATTTTCAAATTCTTTTACGAGTATTTTGGCTTTCAGCACGTTGTCTCTTTTGACATACACCTCAATATTCCCGAACTTATAGGAAGAATCCTGTTTGTTGATGATAAATGATTCAATACCGTTGTCACCGAGTACCTCCCTGAAGAGTTCGGCCTGATATGATTTGTTAGTCGTATATACAGCAATCCAGCCTTTTTCCATATGATGGTGTTAAATAGGAGGATTATGCCCTCTTACTTTCCCGGTTTTTTTGTTCCGGTACATCTTTACCGATCACCGGCTGGGACTCAGTTTCAGGAGTAACGGATTTGGTTTTAGTTTTTGATTTTGAAGTGTTCCGTACTGAGATTGGCCGGGTTGGGAGTTTCTTTTCCCGGATTTTATCTTCAGGTTTTTCCTTTCTTTTTCCAAATATCTTTTCAAGATCTTCACTGAAGATTACTTCTTTTTCAAGCAGCTGGTCAGCCAGTTTTTCCATGCCTTCCCTGTTTTCTTTGAGGATCTTTTTTGCCCGTTCATACTGCGTATCAATAAGCCTGTTCACCTCTTCATCAATCAGTTCAGCAGTTTTCTCAGAGTATGGTTTATTAAATGAGAATTCTGCCTGTCCGGTTGAATCATAAAAGCTGATATTCCCGACCTTATCACTCATACCAAAATAAGAGACCATGGCATATGCCAGTTTGGTCACGCGTTCGAGATCATTTAAAGCACCCGTGGAGATCATCTTGAAGTTAATTTCTTCAGATGCTCTTCCACCAAGGGCTGAGCACATTTCGTCGAATAATTGTTCGGTGGTGGTGATCTGGCGTTCTTCGGGCAGGTACCAGGCAGCGCCGAGGGCCCGGCCTCTGGGAATGATGGTAACCTTCACCAGTGGGTTAGCATGTTCGAGCAGCCAGCTCACCGTTGCATGGCCTGCTTCGTGATAAGCAATTGTGCGCTTCTCTACCTCTGAGATGATTTTATTTTTCTTTTCGAGTCCACCAATAATCCTGTCGGTTGCATCAAGAAAGTCTTGTTTTTCGACCTGTTTTTTGTTTTTTCGTGCTGCGATCAGGGCTGCCTCATTACATACATTGGCAATATCCGCACCGGAAAAACCGGGAGTTTGTTTGGCTAAAAAATCAATATCAAGGTTTTTGTCAAGTTTCAGGGGGCGCAGATGCACGTCGAAGATCTCTTTCCGCTCTTTCATATCAGGAAGTTCAACATGGATCTGACGATCGAACCGTCCGGCCCTCAGCAATGCCCTGTCCAGCACATCAGCACGGTTCGTTGCGGCTACGATTATAACTCCCGTGTTCGTATCGAATCCATCCATTTCAGTCAGAAGCTGGTTCAGTGTATTTTCCCTTTCATCATTAGCCCCGAAATTGGGATTTCTTCCTCTGGCTCTTCCCACGGCATCTATCTCATCAATAAAAACGATACACGGAGCTTTTTCTTTGGCCTGTTTGAACAGGTCTCTTACACGCGAAGCACCAACTCCCACAAACATTTCGACAAAATCTGACCCT
Source organism: uncultured Bacteroides sp. (assembly GCA_964599785.1). Lineage (GTDB taxonomy): Bacteria > Bacteroidota > Bacteroidia > Bacteroidales > SM23-62 > LJUQ01. Next base: position 5,928 of record CAZRHW010000070.1, read on the forward strand.
GAAATTGAAAAGAAGGGAACATTTGCTTCTCCTGCAACAGCTTTGGCGAGAAGTGTTTTCCCTGTTCCGGGAGGACCAACGAGTAACGCACCTTTGGGGATCTTCCCTCCCAGATCGGTGTATTTTTTCGGATTCTTCAGGAAGTCAACAATTTCTTTAACTTCAAGTTTCGCTTCCTCGAGACCGGCCACATCCTTGAAATCAACCTTTACATGGGCATCTTTATCAAAAATACGGGCTTTCGATTTCCCTACATTGAAAATGTTGCCGGCTCCTCCTCCCCCGCTGCCGGCGCTCATCCTGCGGAAAATGAACAGCCAGATGATAACCAGTAAAAAAATCGGGAATAACCACCCGACAATTTCACCAAAGAAATTCCTTCGTGTTGAGTAAGTAACCGTGACAAGCTCTTCTTCAGGAAAATTTTCCATTGCTTTATGGAGATTCTGATCAAAGATCTCAACAGAACCAATTGTAAAATAATACTGAGGACCTGTCCGACCGAGAGGATTAAAACTTTTTGTGCCTGTATCCTTATATTTCCCCGATGCCAGACGATCTTGTTTAATATATATCTCGGCCCTTTCCTTGTTCACAATAACGATCTTGTCAACATCATAACTGGCGAGCATCTCTTTTTCAAAACGCTGCCAGGAGATCTCTTCAGCCTTCCCCCCCATATTTAGAAAGTAAGTACCTATTATGGCAAGCCCAATGATACCATAGATCCAGTAAACACTGAATTTTGGCTTGGGATTCTGACCCTTGCCTGGCCCACTGCCCGGATTATTCTTTGATTTGTTATTTTGTGGCTTCACATTCATGTCATTTCACATTGTAGATTATTCAATATCCTCCAATATAGTAAATTTACCATCTGCCCAAAGCTCCTCAAGCCTGTAATACCGCCTTGTTTCTTCCTGGAATATATGAATAATAATCGTATTATAATCAAGGAGTATCCAGCGGGCATTTTCATATCCCTCCCTGTGATAAACATTCAGGTTAAGGATCTTTTTAACTTTTTGTTCAATGTTTTCTGCAATTGCTCTGACCTGGGTATTGGAGTCACCATGAGAAATTACGAAATATTCACAGACAGAATTGTTAAGCTCTCTAAGGTCGATATTAATAATGTTTCTTCCTTTTTTTTCCTGTATACCCTCAATAATTGTATTTCCCAGATCCGGAAGATCAACGTCTTTCTTTTTCCTCATTCACTATATTTGACGCAAAATTAAGTAAAATTTAGGGATTTGTCCTTTTTCCACCTGTTCAAATGGTATGCCACGATTTTACAGCCCATTTGAAATATGTAACAAAAAAAAGCGAAATTTGTTTTCAGAAGGGAAAAATTACAATTAACCTTTCATTAACGAATAACTTCAGATTATGACAGAAAGAAAATTCTCTGAAAAAAGAATCTATTACGAATCGATCGATTCTACGAATGATGAGATGCAGCGGATCCTGGAGAAAACAGATATGGAAGAAGGTACTGTAATATTTGCCGGTTTGCAAACCAGGGGGAAAGGCCACATGGGAAACAGTTGGGAAAGTGAACCGGGGAAAAATCTGCTGATGAGCATTTTATTTCTTCCGGATTTTCTTGAACCGCAATACCAGTTTTACCTGTCAATGGTCATCAGCCTTGCTCTGAAGGAAGTTGTCGGAGCATATTGCAAGGAAACGAAGATCAAATGGCCAAATGATCTATATGTCAGGACTAGAAAAATCGCAGGTCTACTGATCGAGAATCAGGTTCAGGGAGGTATCATTGAAAAATCAATCGCAGGCATAGGACTGAATGTGAACCAGGAAAATTTCAGCGTCAATATTCCTGATCCGACCTCACTGTGCCTGGAAACAGGGTGTCATTTTGACATGACTAAATTGCTGGATGGGCTTATGGAGAAAATGGAAGTTTGGTATAACCTACTTCTCAGGGATGAGCGGGAGATGATTCAAAGGAAATATACTGACAGCCTTTATG
>CAZRHW010000071.1:0-7877 GCA_964599785.1 uncultured Bacteroides sp.
GAAGACAGATTCAATCGAGGATATACTTACAAATACAGAACTGTTGGAACATTAATCTACAATAGAACAGTTGTTGTTAAAAACGGAGCATATCTGTGGATCCCCGATGGATTTCCCAACAACGAGCAGCAGGAAGGCCGTGACTACACTGACCCTAAAGAATCACCGGTAAGCTGGGTCCTCTATAGCGAAGGGCCGAGATTCGACCTGGATTATATGAAGGAGCTTAAATATCCCGTGCCGGAGAATACCTGGTATAGTCCGCAAACTCGGCAGGGTGTAATTGTTCGGATGCGTTTAAAGAGCGGAACACAGGTAGGATCGTTTGAGAATTAGTTTATGAAGAACAAAACCTTCGGTTATATATTAGCATTTTCGGCGGCATGTGGTTTGCTCGGGGCGGGATGTGGAAATAAGCCCGGCGAGGACAGTGTTGCGGAGATTGCCGTGACCAATTCGTATTTGGGCTGTGCGGTCCTCGACCTTTGCGGAAATGATACGGAGGTTTTGTGTTTAGCACCTCCGGGTATGTGTCCGGGTCACTTTGATATTTCGCCGTCACAGGTCGAGCAGCTTTGCGACTGCAGGATGCTTCTGCTTTTCGATTTTCAAAAGCAGATTGAGGAAACGTTATCTCGAGTGAAAGAAAGGGGTCTGAAGACGGCTTTGGTGAGAAATACGGGTGGTTTGTGTGTTCCGGAGACTTACCTTGCGGTTTGCCGGGAGGTTCGTGATATTCTTTCGTCCGAATACCCCGAAAGGAATGTCCGATACCAAGAGAGGCTGGAAGTTATGGAAAAGAACCTGGCGCATTTGCGGGAGGAGCTTTTCGAGAAAATGCGGCAAGCCGGCATATCATCGGCCAAGGTTCTGGCATCCAATCACCAGGCCGATTTTGCGAGCTGGCTGGGTTTGGAGACGGTAGCGACATTCGTAGGCAGTGACATTGAAACGGTCGCCGGCATTGAGCAGTGCATCAGAAAGGCAGAAGGCCAAGAGGTACGATTTGTCATAGCGAATAAGCAGGAAGGGACGGCGCTGGCCAAGGCGCTGGCCGAACAACTGGGGGCCAAGGCGGTTGTTTTCAGCAATTTTCCGGAGCTGACCGGGAAGCCAAGCGGTTTCGATGAACTCCTTCGAGCAAACTTAGATGCACTGCTTCGAGCGAACGCAGGAGATTTGCTTGAGGTGGCGAGACAATGACGAGGGGGCGCATAAGTCTTTCTAACGTCGAGGTTCGTTGGAGTGATCGAAGCATCCTTGCCGTTGAGGATATGCAAATCCGTCAAGGAGAGTTCGTTGGTATCATCGGAACCAATGGGGCGGGAAAGACAACTTTTCTGAAGGTTTGCTGCGGTTTGATAAGGCCAAATCGGGGGACGGTCAAGCTTGACGGGCGTGATTTGGCTGAGCTTAACGCCTGGCGCAAAGCGAATTTTCGAAAGCACATCGGCTATATTCCGCAAGCCGCTGAGTACAATACGGAACTGCCTTTTACCCTGCGTGAATTGGTGGCGATGGGCCGAACGAGCGTCAAGGCCTTACTTCGTCCGTTGAACAAAGAAGATTATGAGATTGTTGATAACTGGATTGAGAGGCTGGGCTTGTCGGAGCGGCGGTCTCAAACATTCAGAAGTCTTTCCGGGGGTGAGCAGCAAAAGGCTCTTATAGCACGGGCAATGGCACAAGACCCTGAGATACTTATGCTTGATGAGCCCTGCTCGAATCTAGATTTCAACTGGAAGTATCAAATTACGGAAATCATCGAGCAGTTGCATCGGGAGACTAAAGTGACTGTCGTGATGGTTTCGCACGAGACGAGTCTGTTGCCTTCGGATTGCAGCAGGATAGTTCTTTTGCACGAAGGGAAAGTTTTGGCTGATGGTGACGTCGAGGAAGTCTTCAAATCGGAGGTGCTTGAGAGGGCTTATCAGTGCCGAATTGAGACGCTGAAGATCGCAGGCCGAAGATACACCATCAATAAGAGTCAGGCGTGAGGTTATTGATTTATGGATTCGTTTTTCTACCTTGTGATGTTTGCGGGTGTTGTTGCCGGTGCGAGTACGGGGCTGTTGGGGGTCTATATTGTTGGTATGAGGATGCCTTTTATCGGGGTTTGCATATCCCATTCGGCGATGGCGGGGACCATTTATTCGATTCTATTGGGTGTTAACCCGGTCTGGGGGGCTGCGGTTTTTTCGGCGCTCAGCTCGATGAGTCTTGCTGCGATCAGGCCTGGAAGGTCGAGGCTGGATGCCAATGTGGCGTTGGCGATACTTTTCAATTTAATGCTCGGGCTTACGTTTTTAGGGATTGGGCTGATTCAGGGCAGCCGGTCCGAGGTACTTGGATTGCTTTGGGGCAGTTTGCTTTTCGTGCGCATGAGCAGTGTGGTTACTATTACGATTTTGGGTTTGGTTTTTATAGTCTTTACCATTTTATTCAATAAAGAACTGAAGGTGCTGCTGTTCAGTCGAACCATTGCCTCGGCGACAGGTGTGCATGAGAGCTTTGTTTATTGTCTTTTTCTGGCTTTGTGCGGGCTGATATTAGCGGTTAACCTTCCACTTGTTGGTGGGTTGATGATATTTAGTTTGATAACATGCCCCGCGGCGGCTGCGTATCAAATATGCACAGGATACAGGTCGGTTATCTTTGCGGCGACGATTTTTGGAGCGATAAGCGCATTGGCTGGTTTTTTGGTTTCGTACTATCTTAATCTGCCGACCGGGGCGTGTATTGTAATTGTCAGTGCGACTATTTTTGCTATTTCTGCCTCGTATAGAGCTTTAAGGTGTCAACTTAACTGAGAAGGTGTTTGTTGTTATTTTCCCGCTCCTCTCGAGGAAAGATCGACGGGACTGATGGCGTTAGGAGAGCACGAAGATGGGATTTTCAGAAAAACATGACCCTCAACGGGCAGGACATTCACGAACACGACCGGCCGGAGATGCTGCCGTAGGTGGTAATGCCTACAAACAGGGCCAGGAGCCGGAAGATTGGTGGAGCGAGATCAAACGCATGCACGGACACGTTGGTCCCTGGAACGTTCTTGGATGGCGAATCGGCAAAGCGGCGCTGCGCGAACTTGATACGAAATGGGGCCGGCACGAGCTTGACATTATCTGTTACGTTCCCCTCAAAACTCCGTACTCTTGCATGGCCGACGGCCTGATCATCGGCTCCGGTAACGCCATGGGCTGGCTCGACATCCGCCTGGCGGAAGTCGCATCATTGGATCTTATACAAGTGTGCATCCATCGTAAGAATGGTACTGGTCCCATCCTCCTCATGAAGCCCCACCGTGCGTACCTGCGGCATATAGACGCCCCGAAGCCGGAGGAGCTGGAGAAGCTGTCGCGAGAATGCAGTACCATGAAAGAGAGCGACGTGTTCGAAATCCAGCGGGTCACGGCATCGCATACTCAGAGATGAGCGTCACTCGGCCGTATCAAGAGTACGAATCCGACGAAACTTGCTGAACAGCGTGGCAATAGAGTCCACCGCCGCTATCAATGACAATCTGTGTTCCCTTTTTGTTGTCCAGATCGTCTTGAACGAAATTGTGTACAGAAAAATACAGATAGCTACAATCGTTTGGAGAGAACGATGTGACCGACGGCAACCTTAACCAAAGCAGCGACAATTAAAATAAGCCCCAACATTAACCCGATATGTGGGCCGGTTGACAATTCAAGTTTCCAAGTATCGTAAGCGATATAAGGTACAGAAAGCCCGATCATGGATGCAACTGCAACGGCAAGAACAATGATCGGCATCTGAAATAATAGCTTGGTTGTAAACAGGCTTGCTATAACTGAAGGTACTACCAGAAAAACGAATACCATCACCACTCCTATATGTACTATCGCGTATGAGATGGCAACGCCCATCATAGTGTAGAACAGAATATCCCAAAAAATGACGGATATACTTTCTTTTTTCAACTCGTAATTATTGGAAATGTGAGTAAGTGGCTTGTGAAAAACTATCGCGCAAATCACAACAGCTCCAAAAGCCATGATGCATGGCATAATGCTCACAAAATCCATAATAGCATTTAAATCACCGGCAACTCTTTCGGCGTGTAATTCCTGTGACCCACAAACGCTAATAATGAAAACGGCAGTAGCGAAACCTATAGCGTAAGTGACGCCGATAATTGCTTCGAGGGAAATATTCTTTTTGTATTTGCGAATCACAGAATAAAAAACAGCAATGAGAATTACGGCAATAACCGAGTAAAAGTAAGCAAGTGGCTCATTTTCATGGCTATGACTATGACTATGGCCGTGTTCACAAAAGACATGTTCTGCCAGGATGCCGCCGATCGCGGCGAATTGAGCCAATGAAATGTCAATAAACACAACCCCTCTTTTAAGCACGTGAGTACCGAGATAGCCCAGAACTGTACCTATCATCAGGCATAGGCAAAAGGCAATATGGTTTTCTTGATATATTAACTGAAAATCAATAGTCATTAGCAAGTTCCTTTGATTTTGCCATTGGTTCTCAACGGCTTTATGCAGCGAATCAATAATGCTGCCAAGAAAAATACTCCCATAAAGACCACCAATGTTGAAGAGTATGGCCAATTTTCAAAAAACCTCAAATCCCAGATATTGTATGAAGCAAACAAGCCGAGTGTGCACGCAATAAAACCCAGGGACCAGCCAAGCAAAAGCGCCGATTTCCATTCTTTTTTGAACATGGTTGCCATCGCAGCCGGCAGCATCAGAAAGACGTAGGCCAGAAAGACGCCCGCAACCGGTACGATTAAAATGGTGATAATGCCCTGAGACAGGAAGAATAGAAAATCCCAGAGCCTAGCGTTCTTTACAGTTTCAGGGTTCTCGGCCAGGGCAATGAATCTTTTTCGAAAGATATAATGAAAAACAAGCAACAGTAAATACACAATGACCGTAACTTTGACCAATCCCCACGTAACAAAATCAAGATCACCCTTGAGCGTTCCGTCAAAAAGCATTCCGCCACCATTGACCGGATCAGTAATGGCAAAGCATGCCAAAAAAGAAATCGCGAACATTATCCCAATAACCGCTTCTCGGGGTATATTTTTCGACTTCGGCTTGATCACCGCCAGTAGAAAAGAGCCAAAGGTTACTGCACCCAATGCGTATATGTAAGTGATAGGATCGTTCAACCGAACGATATTGCCTGTTCCTTCATTGCTGTTGATAACAATGCACAACAGAATTCCAAATGCCGCAAGCTGATCAAGGGCCAAATCAGAAAAGATCAGCGTCCTTCTGATCACATGAAGTCCAATATATGTATGTAGAATCAGTACAACAGCAATTAGCAATAATTGCATAAGAAAGAAGTTTACTGCCTCGCTGGTTAGCATATTATGATCCTCTGATGTTGACGTTACTGTTTAAGGCGGTCGGTCCCCGACCACCCTGGATTCATCCTCATAAGCTTTACAAGTCTTTGGTTATCAGACCAATCCTTTTTTCCTGGCGGCACTCATTAGGCCGTTCACCCAGATATCAACGAGTGAAAAGTAGTCTTTTGCTTCATTGCTACCATTGACAAACAACGGCACAATAACAACTTCGGCACCAACTTTATCGCCGACCGAGCGTACCCTTTTCTGATCGAAATAATTGGCTGCAAAGATGATTCGGATGTCAGCTTCTTTCATCCGTTCTATCAACGTAACGATATCTTTGGCTGATGGCGGGATACCCGGTTTGGGTTCAATGTTAGCAGGCACTTGAATCCCGAAAAGATCAGCAAAATACGACCAGTTTTTGTGATAGACCACCATTTGTTTGCCACGCATCGGCAGCAACTGTTTCATCCAGCCGCCGAGCTTGTTGATCAGGGGTGTTCCGCCCAGCTTATTCGTATTAAGAAAATCAATCAGCTTGTTTTGACGGGCCAACCGACCCAGAACATCGCCGCCCAGCAATTCCACGAGTTCTTCACCGAATAGTCTGGTATCGATTTTTCCCTGGAGTTTCTTTAAATTTGCCTCGTACAATTCCTTGTTTTCCGGGTCGTTTTTAATAAGGCCCGTGGTGATATTTTCAGCGACCTGTCTCATGCAAAGCGGGCTGCAGGTAAAGTGCGGATTACCTTCAACATGAACGTCCCCCATAATCTGGTTGGGATTGTCAGGTTTTTCGACAAGCACCATATTGTGGGAAACCGCGACAAAACCCTTTTCGCCACTGCGAATATTTTTGTTACCAGATTTATCGATGACTGTCGGAAGCCACATCTCAAGGTCCAGGCCGGTCGCGATCAATACATCGGCGTTCCTGAGAATGCGGTGAAATGACGGTTTTGGCCGAACATGATGCGGGTCCTGACGACCCTGAACAATAGTCTCGACTTCTACCCGATCACCTCCAATTGCCTTCACGAAGTCACCATAATCCGGCAGTGTGGCAACAACCTGCAGGCGTCCTCTTTTCTGCGCGCGTCGTTGCGTTCTCTCTCGAGCAGCATCAGCATCGTTCAGACATAACGCCGATGCTAAAAACGCACCCATTGTTAAGGTGAGAAAAGTTCGTCTAATCATAATATTTGCCTCCTTTTTCTGTTCTAATAGCGTTCGTGTTTGTGTGGGCCGGCGGCAAATACCATTTGTAAGCCGACTGTGTGGCCCGGTTCCTGAATGGTATGGCCGTCAGTATAACTGTATTCAACATGAAAACGCACAAATTCACTCTGCCATATTGTCACGTAGGGTGAAATCTGCCAAACAAACGCGTCACCGGCAGTATAGGCAAACGGGTTGATAGTATCCGAATACGTGTCGGCATAGGCCTTGGAATCCGCATTGTAATAGTCGCCGCGAATACCCAGATAAACATTATTATCGACCTTTGCCTGCAAATAACTGAAAGCACCCCATGCCTCAAGGCTGTCTCTGCCGGAACCATCCGGTGCGTAAATATCCCGATTCAAGAGGAACAACTCACTTCGCCATTCCAGATTACGATACATTGCTGTCTGAACCGGTTCCCAAACATACGTGAAGTCGGCACCAAATACCTGCGTGCCCAGAGCGTCCTTAATTTGCTGAGTACCGACGCCGGTAGCAACATCCCATGCGTCATTCCAGCCGAACAGACCTGACAGGCCAAACTCAAAATACGAACTGTCGTCAAGGTCACGATAGTTTTTACAATGGAACAACATCGAAGGATTGCCCATGGTTTCGCCGCCGAACAGATGCTCGTTTTCAGAGTTTGTAATCTGAAAAGTGACTATTTGGGTAGAATTACCCATCTCAGGAAGCGGCAGATCAACCGACATACCGGTTTGAGCAAGTCCATCGTCACCGAGAATGTATTTAATCGGTAGGGGATAATTGATCTGGTCGATTGCATCGCCATGCCAGCGGTTGATGACGCCAAATTGCTGACGGAATTTACCAAGATCGAGATTGATCTCGCCAAACGCATTGTAACGAGTGAAATACATCTCTTCCATTTCTACATTCCCATCTGCATCCACGGGGATGGTCGATTTGAATTTCGAGAACGGGTCCAGATAGGACTGGATGCTCAGCTCCCACGCACGCATACTGATATCAGTTTTTTTCCGGACATCCTCCTGATCGGTGAATGAAGCAACCATATCACCGGAAACACTAATCTCCGGGTTGAGTTTTCTCAGGTTCAAACCTTTAAACTGAAATTTCACCTCCTCAGGAGGTTCTTCTTGCTTCTCGATTTCCCCACCGGCAGCTTCTAGTGCTATTTGTCGCAGTAAATCGGCCTGCTCATCAAGGCTTTTAACCTCATCTGCTTTGCCTCCCTGGCTGATCTGCTCTTTTATGGCCTGGATTTCATCTTCGTGCTCTCCCTTCATTTCCTGCATCTGTCGTTGCAACTCTG
>CAZRHW010000072.1:0-7845 GCA_964599785.1 uncultured Bacteroides sp.
CAGGACGTGCTACGGCCACCATGGAGTTTTCTCATTATGAGGATGTGCCCCCTGAGATTGCAAGAGAAGTGCTGGAAAGGATTACAGGTAAAACATTGTTTGTTTAATTATAACAATCATATTTAATGAGCCAGAAAATCAGAATAAAGCTTAAGTCCTATGATCATAACCTTGTTGACAAGTCTGCTGAAAAGATAGTCAAAACAGTTAAATCAACAGGTGCAGTCATCAGCGGTCCAATCCCTTTACCTACACACAAAAGGATTTTTACTGTCTTAAGATCTCCTTTTGTAAATAAGAAATCGAGGGATCAGTTTGAGCTTTCATCATACAAGAGATTGTTGGACATTTATAGTTCAACACCAAAAACCATTGATGCGCTCATGAAACTTGAGCTGCCCAGTGGTGTGGAAGTTGAAATTAAAGTCTGATAAAAGATGTGGTATCCGGTTATGCCAAAGATATTGATATTTAATATAGAGCCGTGCCAGGGCGCAGTTCTGCAAAATAATATGATTCAATTACTTGTTCGATTTAATTGTAAAAAACATTCATAAATAACGTAACGATATGCCCGGACTAATTGGAAAAAAAGTTGGAATGACCGCTGTTTTTAATGAACAGGGAAGATCAGTTCCCTGCACTGTCATTGAGGTGGGTCCGTGTGTTGTCACTCAGATAAAAACAGTTGAAAATGATGGATACAGAGCTGTTCAACTGGCTTATGAAGAGAAAAAAGAAAAACATACCACGAAAGCAATGGTGGGCCATTTCAAAAAAGCAAAAACTACTCCTAAAAAGAAAGTCATCGAGCTGAAGGGATTTGTAAAGAACTGGAAACCAGGGGATGTGATCACCGTAGATTATTTTAGTGATGATACATGGCTGGATGTTTCCGGGATCACCAAAGGAAAAGGATTTCAGGGAGTTGTTAAAAGGCATGGATTTCGCGGAGTGAATGACGCCTCGCACGGCCAGCATAACAGGAGCAGGCATGCAGGATCACTTGGTGCCTCATCCTTCCCGTCAAGGGTTATGAAAGGTATGAGGATGGCCGGTCAGACAGGTGGTAGTAAAATAAAACAAATTAACCTGCGGGTGGTAAAGATCATTCCTGAAGAAAATCTGTTATTGCTCAAAGGTTCTGTACCAGGGACAAAAGGATCATATTTAATTATTGAAAAGTAATGAAAGTACCGGTTTTCAATATAACAGGTGAAGATACGGGGAAAAAGGCCGAATTGAAGAAATCAATTTTTGAGATTGAACCCAACGACCATGCTATTTATCTTGATGTCAGGCAATATATGGCTAATAACCGGCGTGGCACACATAAGACAAAAGAACGGGCGGAAATTACCGGAAGCACGAGAAAGATCAAAAGGCAGAAGGGCACGGGAACAGCCAGAGCCGGAAGTATTAAGTCACCCATTTTCCGTGGAGGGGGAAGGACTTTTGGACCGCGCCCGAAGGATTATTCATTTAAGCTGAATAAAAAAGTTAAACAGCTTGCACGGAAATCTGCCCTTTCTACGAAGGCAAAGGATAATAGAATCATCGTTCTTGAGGATTTCTCTCTTGATGCTCCCAAAACAAATCAATTCAACGGGATCAGAAAAAATCTCGATATCGTTGATAAGAAATCACTCCTTATATTGCCGGCGAATGATAAAAATATTTATTTATCATCACGGAATGTGAAGGATTCAAAAGTGATCCTGGTTTCACAGATAAATACATATGACATTATGGATGCATCGGTGATAGTATTTGTTGAGAGTTCACTTGAAATCCTGGAGAAAAACATATCATAATTCAGATTAAGTATGAGAATCCTGATAAAACCAATCGTAACAGAGAAAATGTCAACCCAGGGTGAAGACATGAACCGGTATGGATTCATTGTTCTCAGGCGGGCCAACAAGATACAGATAAAGGAAGCTATTGAGAAGACCTATGGAGTTTCTGTCGAATCTGTGAATACCATGAGATATGGAGGGAAACAGAAATCGAGATATACCCGAAGTGGGTTGGTTTCAGGAAAAAGAAGTTCCTACAAGAAAGCTATCGTTACGCTGGCAGAAGGAGAGACAATTGATTTTTATAGCAACATCTAACAGAAATGGCGGTAAGAAAATTTAAACCTGTCACACCAGGTCAGAGAAGAAAGATCATCAGTTCTTTTGAGGAAATTTCCAGGAACACTCCTGAGAAATCCCTGCTTCAAACCAAAAAAAGGACAGGGGGGAGGAATTCTTCCGGGAAAATGACCATGCGGTATCTTGGAGGAGGTCATAAAAAACGATACAGGATCATTGATTTTAACAGAGAAAAGGATAATATTCCGGCAACGGTAAAATCGATTGAATATGATCCGAACCGTTCAGCAAGGATAGCGCTGGTTGTATATGAGGATGGTGAAAAAAGATATATTCTGGCGCCCAATGGTCTGCAAATTGGCCAGACAATTATTTCCGGTTCCAGGATTCCTCCCGAAGTTGGGAATGCATTGACCCTGGGAGAGTTACCACTGGGAACCATTGTACACAATATTGAACTAAAACCGGGACAGGGAGCAAAACTGGCCAGAAGTGCAGGATCTTATGCACAGCTGACCTCCAGGGATGGGAAATATGCAATCGTTAAAATGCCATCGGGAGAAGCAAGGATGATCCTCACCACTTGCAAGGCAACGGTCGGAAGTATTTCCAATGCAGATCATGATCTTGAGAAATCAGGAAAAGCCGGCCGGTCAAGGTGGCTGGGCCGCCGCCCGCGGGTCAGAGGTGTGGCTATGAATCCGGTTGACCATCCCATGGGTGGAGGTGAAGGAAAGGCATCGGGAGGACATCCACGGTCAAGAAAAGGTATACTGGCAAAAGGATTTAAGACAAGACGAAAGAAAAAAGATTCAAACCGGTATATCATTGAAAAACGAAAGAAATAAAGCATTGTGCGATTAAACAAAAAATATTGATATTAAAATATTTACAAAGCCCTGCCGTGGCACGGCTCTGTAAAAATCTATCATTCAATTACTGAGTTAATTAAATCGCACAACAGGTAAGAAATAATTATAGCAAAACACATTACACGATTAAACCCAAGAAATTGACTATAATTCATTTGTCGGACTCCGGAACATCCGGAACAACTTTAAAAGAATATAATTCAATTACACAGGTAGTTTAATCGGATAATAATTTCTAAAACAGTTTTTATATGAGCCGTTCACTGAAGAAAGGTCCATTCATTGATTATAAGCTGGAAAAGAGAGTTCTCGAAATGAATGATTCGGGCAAAAAATCTGTGATTAAGACATGGTCGAGAAGATCCCTTATTTCACCCGATTTTGTTGGACATACAATAGCTGTCCATAACGGGAATAAATTTATTCCGGTTTATGTTACTGAAAATATGGTCGGCCACAAATTAGGAGAATTTGCACCCACAAGGATTTTCAGGGGGCATGGTGGCAAAGCGAGATAATATAAAGGAATAATAATATAAATATTTATGGGGCTGCGCCGTGGCACAGCTCTGCAAATAAAATCTATCATTCAATTATATAGTCATATCAATCGAATAAAAGGTTATAAAGCATAATAATCTGAATAATGGGAGCAAGAAAAAGAAACAGAGCCAACAGGATAAAGGAGGAGAGGGAAACTACTTACTCAGCCATGTTAAGGAATTATCCCGTTTCTCCAAGAAAAATGAGGCTGGTTGCTGACCTGATCCGTGGCGAAGATGTGAACAGGGCCCTTGATATCCTGAAATATTCCCCTCAGCATGTTTCAAAGGATCTTGAGAAGCTGGTCCTTTCTGCCATTTCAAACTGGCAGAATAAGAATGAGGGAATCAGAGTTGAAGATAGCAATCTGTATATCAGTGAGATTCGTGTTGATCAGGGAAGGACACTGAAACGTTTCCGGCCTGCACCACAGGGCAGAGCCCATAGAATCAGAAAAAGATCGAACCATGTTACCGTGGTTCTGGAAAGTGCAACTCCAACGAATGAAAAACAAAAGGAAAAATAAATGGGACAAAAAGCAAATCCTATTGCAAATCGATTAGGCATCATAAAAGGATGGGATTCCAACTGGTTTGGCGGCAATGATTATTCATCCAAACTGGCAGAAGATAATAAAATCAGGGAATACCTTGATACTCGTTTATCAAAAGCCAGTATCTCAAAGATCATTATTGAGCGAACGCTGAAACTGATAACCGTTACCGTCAATACTGCAAGACCGGGAATTATTATCGGTAAAGGTGGTCAGGAAGTCGATAAATTAAAGGAAGAGTTGAAAAATATTACCAGGAAAGAGGTTCAAATCAATATATATGAAGTTAAAAGGCCTGAACTTGATGCAACCATTGTAGCAAATAACGTTGCCCGGCAGGTTGAGGGAAAGATTTCTTACAGAAGGGCAATCAAGATGGCCATTGCATCAACTATCAGGATGGGTGCGGAAGGCATTAAAGTCCAGATTTCCGGAAGGCTTGGAGGTGCAGAAATGGCCCGATCCGAAACATACAAGGAAGGAAGGATACCCCTGCATACTTTACGTGCAGATATAGATTATGCCATTGCTGCAGCCCGGACAAAAGTCGGGATCATTGGAATTAAAGTATGGATATGTACCGGTGAGGTTTTTGGTAAAAGGGACCTGTCTCCCAATATCGGAGTAAAAAGTTCGAAGCCAAAATCGGGGAATTATAAAAAAAGAAGAAAATAAGGATAACACGTTATGCATTGTAAGCGGGAGTATTGGAATTTAATTATCCGGAGAAAAGTGATGCAGAACCTGATCAATAATTCACTTACGGAAAAATTAAACAGCATAACGGGAATTATGAATAACTAAATTATTTCAGGATGTTACAGCCGAAGAAAACCAAATACAGAAGAAGTCAGAAAGGCCGGATGAAGGGTAACGCACAGCGCGGCAACCAACTTGCCTTTGGGTCGTTTGGCATCAAAGTTTTAGACTCAGCCTGGTTAACGGGTCGCCAGATTGAAGCAGCACGGCAGGCTATTACGCGCCATATGAAAAGGGAAGGGCAACTCTGGATCCGGATCTTTCCCGACAAGCCCATCACGAAGAAACCTGCTGAGGTCAGGATGGGTAAAGGGAAAGGTTCACCTGAAGGTTTTGTAGCACCGGTTACACCGGGGCGTATCATCATGGAGGTGGAGGGAGTATCTTATCAGACAGCAATGGAAGCATTGCGCCTTGGAGCCCAGAAACTTCCTATTCAAACAAAAATAATAGTAAGACGGGATTACGCTGAAAATAATTAATTATGAAAAGTTCAGTACTTGTTGAGCTCACAAAAAAAGAATTAAGCGAAAGGCTTGACAATGAGAAGGATTATCTTCTTCGGCTCAAGTTGAACCATGCCATTTCTCCCCTGGATAATCCGATGAAAATCAGGGAAACACGGCAGAATATTGCAAAGATCATTACAGAACTCAACAAGCGTAAGGATCAACCTGAACTACAAACAGAGAAAAAAGAATAAAAATGGAGCGCAGTAATATCAGAAGAGAACGTATAGGTGTCGTTGTCAGCAACAGCATGGAGAAATCTATCATTGTTGCCGTTAAGCGGAAGGTTAAACATCCGATCTACAAGAAGTTCCTTACGAGAACATCCAAGGTAACTGCCCATGATGAGACAAATACATGTGGCGTTGGTGATACGGTTAAAATAATGGAAACACGTCCGCTCAGCAAAACCAAGAACTGGAGATTAGTGGAAATCATTGAAAGAGCTAAATAACCATGATACAACAAGAAAGCAGACTGGCAGTTGCAGATAACAGTGGAGCTAAGGAAGTACTTTGTATTCGCGTACTTGGTGGTACAAAGAAAAGATATGCTTCCATCGGAGATAAGATCGTGGTTTCAGTAAAAAGCGCCCTTCCCGCGAGCGAAATTAAAAAGGGAACTGTTTCAAAAGCAATTGTGGTGCGAACAAAGAAAGAAGTCAGACGACCTGATGGTTCTTATATCAGGTTCGATGATAATGCCGTCGTCCTTTTGAATAACCTTGACGAATTACGTGGGACCCGTATTTTTGGACCGGTAGCCAGGGAATTAAGGGATAAATACATGAAAATCATCTCATTGGCTCCAGAAGTGTTATAATTATTAAAAATCATTGATCAATGGGAAAGAAACTTCATATTAAAAAGGGTGATATGGTAAATGTTATTACCGGTGAATATAAAGGTCAGCAGGGAAGAGTACTGGAAGTACTTATAAAGAAGAAGAAGGCAATCGTAGAAGGAGTGAATATGGTATCCAAACATACGAAGCCCAATGCTCAATACCCTCAGGGAGGGATTATTAAAAAGGAGGCCCCCATTCATATTTCCAACCTTTTGCCACTTGATCCCTCAAGCGGTGAACCAACGAGAGTTGGACGCAAGATCGATGAAAAAGGAAGACGGGTCAGATATGCAACAAAATCAGGAGAGAATCTGAAATAATGGAATATTTACCTAACTTAAAAAGAAAATATAAGGATGAGATCATTCCTGTACTCATGAAAGAGTTCGGATACACATCCGTTATGCAGGTGCCAAGATTGAATAAAATAGTGATCAATCAGGGTGTGGGACAAGCTGTTGCCGACAAAAAGCTGATCGACACTGCCCAGGAAGAACTGACACTCATATCCGGACAGAAAGCTGTTCAAACCCTGTCAAAGAAAGACATATCAAACTTTAAGCTCCGGAAAAAAATGCCGATCGGGATAAAGGTTACCCTTCGTCACAACCGCATGTATGAATTTCTGGAAAGACTTATCAATGCCTCTCTACCCAGGATCAGAGATTTCAAGGGTGTGACGGCTAAATTTGATGGACATGGCAATTATACGATGGGGATCACGGAACAGATTATTTTCCCGGAAGTTGATATAGACAAGATCAGTAAGATTCTCGGTCTGGAAATCACCTTCGTCACATCAGCCAATAATGATGAAGAGGGATTTGCACTCCTCAGAGAATTTGGATTACCATTCAGGAAACAATAAACAGATCAGATATGGCGAAAGAATCAATGAAAGCCCGCGAGGTTAGAAAGCAGAAAATGGTGGACAGGTATGCTGAGAAAAGAGCCAGGTTGAAAAGCTCAGGTGATTATATCGGATTGAGCCGTCTGCCAAGGAATTCCAATCCAAACAGGCTTCACAACCGTTGTAAATTAACAGGAAGACCAAAAGGTTATATGAGACAGTTTGGTGTAAGTAGAATAACTTTCAGAGAAATGGCCTCGTCAGGACTAATACCGGGTGTCAAAAAAGCCAGCTGGTGATAAAAAAGCCGAAGCAGCAAAATTATAGTAATACATTAATAAAGTAAAGCAAATGTCAACGGATCCGATTGCAGATTATCTTACCCGCATCAGGAATGCCATCATGGCAAAGCATAAGATCGTGGAGATTCCTGCCTCAAATATGAAGAAGGAGATTACCAGGATACTGTATGACAAAGGATATATTCTGAGTTATAAGTTTGAGGAGGATGACAAACAGGGCATCATTAAGATTGCGTTGAAATATCATCCGCAGACAAAAACGGCAGCGATCAAATCGTTAAAACGAATCAGCCGGCCCGGTCTCAGAAAATATGCCAGTGTCGAAAAGATACCCAGGGTTCTGAATGGACTTGGTATTGCCATTGTATCAACATCCAGGGGTATCATGACCGATAAGGAGGCCAGGAAAATGAAAGTTGGAGGCGAAGTCCTCTGTTATGTAAACTAAAAAGGAGTATCAGGAATGTCAAGAATTGGTAAATTACCTGTTACGATCCCGGATGGTGTTACCG
>CAZRHW010000073.1:0-2496 GCA_964599785.1 uncultured Bacteroides sp.
AGAACTCAATATATTAAGTGATCAATAATAAGAAGATAATTGTATATTTAACCACAAAGGTACACAAAGTGTAGCACTAAGGATCTCTAAGGTTAAAAATGTATTTCCTTTGTGTTCCTTTGTGGTTTATAAATCTCAATAATTTTATTTAGATCTGAATATTTACGAATATCAATAAATTTAATATTTATAAATATGTTATAACACAGATTCAATGTTCAAATCCTTCTTCCACAACTTTCTCAAAAGCGAACTAAAGATCAACCTCCTGCTGTTACTGATCAGTATTCTGGCATACTGGGAGATATCATTGCTTCAATACAGTGTTCAGTACGACATGCTCGATGTGATCCTGCCCTGGCGTTATCATGTGGGGGAATGCCTGCGTCATTTTTATTTCCCGTTATGGAATCCTTACCAATCGGCCGGTTATCCTATTTACGCAGATCTCCAATGCCCTACTTGGTATCCTGAAACAATCCTGATAGGTTCAACTTTCGGGTACACCAATATAACCCTTCATATCCTCTACACTTTATACATTTTTATTTCCGGATCAGGAATATTTAAACTGACCAAACATTTCGGTGCCGGCAATCTTCCGGCCTTCATTACCGGTGCAGGATTTATGCTGACAGGTGTCTTTGTATCCAATGCACAGCATCTTTTTATAATTACAAGCCTGGCCTGGATGCCATGGGTGATCCTTTATTATTTGAAGATGTCGGAAGAACCTTCAGGGATCAGAAATGTACTCATTATCAGCTTATTCACCTTTCTTCTTATCAGTGGAGGTTACCAGGCAATCAGCATAGTTATGGGTTATCTGCTATTCATTCTGTTCATCTTTTATTGTATCAGGGCATTAATAAGAAGGGATTATCATATTCTTTTCAGGATTATTAAGGTGAACCTTGCCTGGGCATTGGTTACAACAGGCCTTTGTCTGGTTATCATCGCATCTCTGCGGGATGTATTTGATTATGTTGAAAGACTTTCGGGTATCCCGCTTGAAATGGTGCTCGCCGATGCATTTAGTCCGAGGTCGCTAATCTCATTGCTGGTGCCATTCGGAGTGGCAAAAGATACGGTATTTTTAGGTACCGACACCAGTCTGGCAAACCTGTATATGGGTATCTTCATGCTCAGTTTCTTCCTTGCAGGCCTTTTTCTGAAATTAAAAGCCGAACTGAAGATCCTGCTGGTATTCGGATTTATTTTTCTGCTGGCTTCTTTCGGCCATTATCTTCCTGTGCGCGAAGTGTTTTACAAGTACTTTCCCCTGATGGACCTGTTCAGGATACCGGGATTCCTCCGTGTCTTCATCCTTCTCCCGGTGATGGTTATAGGAGGATTAGCCATCGATAAAACACTGAAAGAGACGGAAAAGATATGGAATTGGATTATTCCTGCCTTTTTAGTCGTGTTTGCTTCATTGCTTGTTCTGCTTATTTGGAGTACCATTAAGATATACCTGAACGAATTTATTTTTAATGATCCCTCTATAAATTTCATTGATAAAATAAAAAATGCTTCCATCTATGAACATGTAATGATCCACGCTACCGTCCAGATAATTTTAATGGTGATATTCTTTATTTTTTTCAGAAGAAAGAAAAATCTGAAATTCATTATATCAGTATTTGTGCTTATGGAAATGTTTCTGGCTGTACAGATGAACATCATGTTTACCGGATGTTCACCTGATTTTCATCCGATAGCGATAAGGGCTGAGTTAAAGGAAAGGCCATCCGGGTTTCCCCTTCCCCCTCCCTGGGAAGTGGCAAGGAACAGTGATCATGCAGCCGCTTTTGAACCGCTCTGGCGGAATGTCAATATCTTCAACAAATCAGTTTCCTTTGATGCATTCACTTCATTTAAGCTGAAAGGTTACAAATACCTTGACGACCAGGCTCCGCTGCTTAAAAATGCTGTACTCCAAAACCAGCTTGTATATCTCTCCGACCGGATCTGCAATGAAAATGATCATCTCCCCAATAGTATCGGAAGTATCCATCCAAAAGACCTGTTCCTCCTCCAGGCAGATTATTTAAAGCTCAATAAAGAAAACCTCCGTCATAATCCGGGAGATACGGTTTTTCTGTCCGGATTTAATCCAAATGAGATCAGTGCCTGTACCAGTACTTCCCAACTCCAGGTACTTACACTTCTTCAAAGCAATTATAAGGGTTGGGAAGTCCTTTTGGATGGAGAACCGGTACCTCATTTTACCTCAAACCACCTGTTCATTTCTTTCCTGCTTCCAGCCGGGAATCACGAGGTTGAGTTTATCTATAAGAATAATACCGTTAAAACAGCATTTATTGTTTCATATCTGATACTTTTGGTCATCATTGCATTTCTGGGGCTGGAGTACCTGAAACGGATAAGCCGGTACCCCTTTAAAATATTCATTTCTGCTGGTATTTTAGTACTGATCTTATTTTCTTTCATTTTTATGCTGAACATCTTCCGTCAAAAACAGCCATTAAGAAT
>CAZRHW010000073.1:2596-7817 GCA_964599785.1 uncultured Bacteroides sp.
CAGCTCATTTATGCAATTTACTGCCGGATCATCCGGGCCGGGGGAGTCTTTGTTCTCAACTTATAATGATTTTGAATCCGGAATTGAAAACTGGACTGGTGAGAAAGCTTCCCTTGACAGCACACGGTCCTGTTCAGGAAGATACAGCAACCGGCTGGATTCTATCAATTCATTCAGCCACACTTTCAGCCTTCCCCGTTTTGAGATGACTAAAAAAAGAAAATTCATCCTTCATATGTCTGCCGAGGTATTTCTGTCTGAAGAGGTGAATGCTTTCCTTGTCCTGCAGATTAAAAGGAATGATAAGACCATTGGTTATTTTACAAGGAATATAGGAAATGCCGTAATTGAGAGAAATAAATGGAGACGTGTATTTTTCTCGAAAAAGATCAGGAATAAACTCAGGCCTGATGACCGGATTATTGTATATGTCTGGAATAACAGTACCGGGAAGATGTGGGTGGATAATTTAAAGGTTGAATTGACTTTACCGGATAAGTAGATATGTAAAACATAAAAAGCTTTTGTAATGATTAGTATATATTTCTCGCTGATTAACGCAAATTAAACGCATATTTACGCAGATTTTATATTTCCTAATTTTAAATCTGCGAATATATCTGCGTTTATCTGCGAGAACTTTTTATTTTAAAATCTAAAATAATCATATCAAACTTTCAATGATCAAAGCCATACTATTCGATCTTGACGACACATTGATAATTGAAGAAAATTCTGTTGTGGAAACCTTTCTTGAAACATCACTGCTGGTTGAACAGAAGTACGATATCAATGCACAGGATTTTGCAAAGACTGCCCGCAATAAAATCAGGGAGATCTGGTACAAGTTGCCTACTATTGCATACGCCCGGAAAATTGCAATAAGCTCGTGGGAAGCTCTCTGGGCTCAATTTAACGGCCCGCAGGAAGAGATACGACAACTCAGATCCCTGGCTGGGAAATACCGGTACGATGCCTGGACAAATGCGCTGAAGGCATTTGGCATCGAAGACAGTGACCTGGCCAATGAACTTGCTGAAACATACCCCGTAATCAGAAGGAAAAAACATCTCCTCTTTCCCGATGCACGGAAGGTTCTGCAGAATCTGCATCCCGGCTACAGAATGGGAATTGTTACAAACGGCATCCCTGATCTTCAATGGGAGAAGATCAATGTTTCAGGCATTGCCTCCTTTTTTGATTCAGTGATAATCTCAGTTGAAGCAGGTATGGCAAAACCTGATCCGGGGATCTTCCGGATCGCATTGGAAGAATTGGGAGTTGAGAATAATGAGGTAATCATGGTCGGGAACAACCCGGAAAGGGATGTGGAAGGGGCCCTCAACGCTGGTATCAAATCCGTTTGGATAAACCGGGATGGAGCCGATCCCGGGAAAAACCGCCAGCCCGATTATACAATTAATGATCTTCCCGGTCTTTTTGATATTTTGGGAAATCTGTAATGTCCCGGCTTTCCAGCCGCGACATTCGAATCACCATTGATGTCACAAGGATCGGGCTTCCCCCCAGGATATTAATTTCCTTATCATAAAAATGTAACCCGATAATTATTAACTTTGATAACCTGACTTCGCTTACTGTTATCAATAAAATAAACCGGATATTGAACCCAAATTATTTATCATCATGAAAAAAACAAGAACTGGATACATCCTTTTATCTGTTCTGGTTGTATTCGTTATTTGCATTATAGCATGTACAAAAACAGAACCTCAGTTAGGCAAATCTTCTGTTAAAAAAGTCGTCGCCTCTATGACGCTGGAAGAAAAAGCAATGCTGGTAGTCGGTACAGGGAGCTTTTTTGAAATGCCTCCCTTGCCCGATTCTGTCCTGGCAACTTTCCCCCGCCGTGAGGAACCGCCTATGGATTCAGCTTATAAAGCAATGCTGGACAAAATAAGAAAGTTTGTCCCGGGAGCAGCAGGCAGAACTGCCGAGATATCACGCCTTGGTATCCCGACAATGGTACTTGCCGATGGCCCCGCAGGGCTCAGGATCAGTCCCACCCGGAGAGATGATCCCAACACCTATTATTGCACAGCCTTTCCTATTGCCACACTCCTTGCTTCCAGCTGGGATATCGAACTTATCTATAAAGTCGGGGAAGCAATGGGTAATGAGGTCCTTGAATACGGGGCAGATGTCATCCTCGGCCCCGGATTGAACATCCACAGGAATCCGTTGTGCGGAAGAAATTTTGAGTATTATTCTGAAGACCCCTTAATAACAGGTAAAATGACCGCTGCCGTCGTTAACGGAATACAGTCACAGGGAGTGGGCACATCAGTCAAGCATTTCGCAGCCAATAACCAGGAAACCAACAGAAATACAGTGAATACCATCGTCTCTGAACGGGCCCTGCGGGAAATTTACCTGGAAGGTTTCAGGATTGCTGTTGAAGAAGCACAACCCTGGACAGTCATGTCGTCATATAACAAGATCAATGGTCCCTATACTTCTGAAAGTTATGACCTTTTAACAAAAATACTGCGGGAAGACTGGGGTTTTAAAGGTTATGTCATGACAGACTGGAGTGGAGGAAGTGACCCGGTAGCCCAGATGAAGGCAGGGAATGATTTATTGATGCCCGGTAACCCGGATCAGACCAAACAGATCATTCAGGCTGTTGAAGAAGGGAGGCTGGATGAAAAAATGCTTGATAAAAATGTCGAAAGGATCCTGAATATTCTCCTTCAGACACCAAGGTTTAAAGGCTACGAATATTCTGATAAACCCGATCTCAAAGCTCATGCTGAAGTGGCCCGTCAGGCCGGAGCTGATGGAATGGTTTTAATGAAGAACCAGCAGGATGCGCTTCCACTTGGCGAAAATGTTAAAACCATCGCAGCATTTGGAAACACTTCCTATGAGATCATCACAGGAGGGACAGGAAGCGGTGATGTTAATGAAGCATACAGCATCTCTCTTGTTGCAGGATTGCAGAATGGCGGTTATGCAATAAATGAATCCCTTCAAAATGATTATGAAAATTATATGAGAGAAGTAAGGGCAAAGCAACCGAGAAGGCGATCTTTCTTCAGGGGGCCGGATCCGGTCCCGGAGATGGAGGTCAAAGTTAGTACTATACGAAAATTAGCAGATAACACAGATGCAGCCCTGATCACCATTGGAAGAAATTCCGGTGAAGGGAGGGACCGCCAGGCCGAACCGGGGGATTTCTATCTGACAGATACTGAAAAATCATTAATTCAAACCGTATCACAGGAATTTCAGACGAAAGGAAAAAAGGTTGTTGTTATCCTGAATATTGGCGGAGTCATCGAGACTGCCACGTGGAGAGATTATCCGGATGCCATCCTTCTTGCCTGGCAGCCGGGACAGGAAACCGGGAATGCCATCGCTGATGTGATCAGCGGCAGGGTCAACCCATCCGGCAAACTTGCATGTACTTTCCCTGTCTCATACGACGATGTGCCGTCAGCTAAAAATTTTCCCGGGATTGAATTACCCGATACTACTGCCCGCGAAGCTGAGGAAGGCTCGCCGGGTCCATTCCGGAGAAGGAGGGTTCCTGCAGAGGTCGTTTATGAAGAAGATATATACGTCGGCTACCGGTACTACAATACCTTTAATATCCCGGTTGCTTATGAGTTCGGTTATGGCCTGTCCTATACTCAATTTGAATACAATAATATACAGGTGAGCTCAACGGAATTCAATAACCAGCTCACTGTCTCGGTGGAAATTACCAATACCGGTGAACTTCCCGGCCGTGAGGTTGTCCAGGTGTACCTGAGTGCGCCTGCACAGAAACTCGATAAACCTGCTGAGGAACTTGCAGCATTCGGAAAAACAGGCCTTCTGAATCCCGGAGAGAGCCAGACGATGAGTTTCGTTATCCATCCAATTGATCTGGCCTCATTTGATGAAACAACTTCTTCATGGGTTGCGGAAGCAGGAAAATATGAGTTACGAATTGGTGCTTCTTCCAAAGATATCAGGCAAACAGCCTCTTTTGAACTGGGAAAGGAATTAATAGTAAAAAAAGTAAATAAAGCACTGGCCCCGGAAAGGGACATAAACAGGTTGCATCCATAAAGATGGAATGGGGTTATGTCACAATCCCACTATAAGACTTCACGCAGATCCCGGTAACTATCGGGATCTGTTTTTTATGCGCACTTATATTGAACCGTAGAAATTGAAATACGTTAATAATTCATTTTATTTTTTGAATTATTTTTTCTCATACACCAGCGTCACTATATTTTCGCCACCCCTGAAACCGGTTGAGGTTTGCACGATTTTTAAGACTTTGCCGCTATCCTGAAGGTTCCATTTCTCATTGCTGTTCATTTCAAAACTGCGTCCACCCCGTTCAAATTTTACCGTTGAACTGATTACAATAGATTGGTTATCTCCATCCCAGTTAGCTTTTGAAATACGTGGTGCATTAAAAAACTGCGATCTCATCTCAGTTCCGTCGAGAAAGATCTCTTCATTTGTGATCCTGTCATCACCCCATTCAACAACCATGAGCTTTTTTACAAGAAGAAGGTCATCATCCTGATCTATGTCCATTTCCCAGGCTACATTCCCGGCTCCCATGTTTCCTAATTCACTTTTTTCTTCATTAAAAATCCATTGGCCTGTATACTCTACGGGATACTTAGGTTTTAAAGGCAATAATGGCAATCCGCAGGCTTTCCTGAAGGGAGCCATCACCTCCCGGTACGCGGGATCTTCCTGGCTCAGCATTCTCGGATCATTTACCAGTTCCTGATGCTGCTTTTTAGACAGGTTCCTCACCATACCTGCCCAGATAACCCAGTATGACCAGTCAGGCTGATTATCCAGGATGTCAAGAGTCGGGGGATTGCCAACTTCTCCCAGAACAATCGGTTTTCCCTGCGATAATACCATCAGGCTGTCGTAATATGCCTGGTTAAAATCACTTCCGTATACATCCAGCGCAAGGATATCGAGATATTCATTCCCGGGATAGAAATTGGAAAATTGCCTGATTGGTGTACTTGGCCTGTCGACACTCCAGATCCAGACAAGGTTATTCAATTTATGGTAATTCACCATTCGATCATACAATTGCCGGTATAGATCAATTGTACTGTTTTCACCTACACGGCCACCCCACCAGAACCAGTCGCCATTCATTTCATGGTAAGGTCTCCACAGAACAGGCACATTCGCTTCCTGTAGTTTTTTCAGGTAAAACGCAACT
>CAZRHW010000074.1:0-7785 GCA_964599785.1 uncultured Bacteroides sp.
TTTCTTATATTTTTTGTTTTTGTAACGCATCACTTACCCTTTTATTGTCAGTCAGCTCAATCTCTGTTGGATATTAATAAAGAATGGAGCACAGTATTCTGGTCAGATGCAAGCGGTAAGTATTATACAATTAAGTATAGACTTTCAGGAGATACAATTATTAATAATCACAACTATTTTAAAGTCGTCGGAAATTTTAACGAGGAGATCCCTAATAAGTGGGATTTAAACGGATTTATCCGGGAAGATTCAACTAAAAAAGTATATTTTAAACATATTGCCCGCTTTGATGATTTTCCTGACGAGTGTCTGCTTTATGATTTTAATCTTAAAATATCAGATACTTTAAATATTATCAGCCATGCCTGGGGTAAACCCTTTGAACAGATCGAGATATATGTAAGCAGTGTAGATACCGTATTATTAAATAATAAAAAGTTTAAAACTTATTTATTAAGGACTGCTGAATCAGATTTCTACAGCAATACGTGGATTGAAAGTATTGGTTCGCTGCATGGTCTTTTAACGAATATCTATCCGATACATTATGATGGTGCAGGTGGATATGAATTGCTCTGCTATAAGGTAAATGATACGATTTATTATCAGAATCCGGAATATGAAACCTGTTTTTATACTACTGCTTCTTCAAACATCAATTATGAAAAATCATATGAAATAATTATTTATCCGAATCCGGTTACCGATAAATCTGTTCTGGAAGTTTTAAGTACAGATCATAAAAAAACCATGATTGAAATATATGATATTTTGGGCAACAAATTAATTACTAATAAATTAAACGAAAATCATATATCTTTATACAGATATCAATTTGAGCCGGGTATTTATATTTTTAAAATAATTCAAGAAGGTGATTTGATAGATATCGGGAAGTTTATTGTTAATTAAGTTCAGCCAAAATGCCGGTATACCTGACTGCCGTCTTTGTTTCGCTGGAGCGGCTGCAGGAAAAACAGAAAATAAGAATACCCCTCTTCCCTGTTCAACCGTATAACAAATTTAAAGATCAATAAACAATTACATTTGTGTTTCCCTGGTGATGAGCTGCAACAATGAAAAGAGAGGTTCATTATCATCATTCACCATAGCTGATACACTGACACGGTGGATGGATGAAATATTCAGCGAATTGGATTCCCCGTATTCACACGAATGAATATGGCAGACTAGATTGCAGATTCCGGTGTTATTGAGCACCAGTTTCCAGAGCAAACTGAGCACATGGTTCCGGAAAAAACGGAGCACCTGATTCAGGAATTTAAATATCACTAGATCAATGTAAAATGATAAAATATTCTAAGAAAAATTATGAAATCACAATGTATTACCCATGCTCTCTTCTCCTTTGCCATTGTATTAACAATGCTGTGTTTGTTAATCTGTTGTCAAAAGCCCATGAGGGAAACAATCAATGATGGTTATGGTGAATATGTACTTGTCCCTGCAGGTGAGTTTTTAATGGGTGACAATTTTAACGAGGGAGATGGGAGCGAAAAGCCTGTACATACTATAAACCTTCCGGATTATTATATCGGGAAATACGAGGTGACAAATGGCGAGTATAAGAAATTCATGGATGATGGGGGATATACCAATCCGGCTTACTGGACAACGGAAGAATGGGACAGGGCCTCCAGTGAAGAGGAGAAAGATCAGAGAAAGAATCCTTACGGTAATGTCCCTGAACACAGCTATGGCAGGCAGCCGGAATACTGGAATGATCCTGTAATCAAAGGAGGAGGAATACCCGGAAATGTCTGGGAATGGGTCAGTGACCGGTGGGACCCGGATTATTACTCAAGATCATCCGTGGATAATCCGGCAGGTCCGGCACCGGGCGACAGCATACATTACGATCGCGGTCCGACATATGGTGATTATATCGCCAGTATCCGCGGCGGCTTTTTTATAGACAATAAAGGTGAAATGATGATGATCACACTACGGAGCTCACAGCGGGGAATGGTTTTTAATGGCCCGCGAAGAAGGGGATTTAACGGAGGATTTCGTTGTGTGAGGGAAGCAGATTAAGAGATAGTATGTCATATTTTATTATTCTACCGGTTTGAATGCCGGCGTTTTGTTATAGCAGTATATTAAAATATCTATTTTTTCATTTTCCGGGACCACGAACGCTTTTGCATAAACAGCATTCGACAAAAACCGGACTTCAACATCT
Organism: uncultured Bacteroides sp.; assembly: GCA_964599785.1. Classification (GTDB taxonomy): domain Bacteria; phylum Bacteroidota; class Bacteroidia; order Bacteroidales; family SM23-62; genus LJUQ01. Next base: position 2,204 of record CAZRHW010000074.1, read on the forward strand.
GCTGCACTAAATAATTTATAACTGTCGGAAATACACTAACAGATTACTAAATATAATGAAAGCATGAAAGACATATATGAGATAATAAGTGATTTATTAATATTTGTATTCATCATAATATGTTCATTTCTGATTAATCATAAAAAATCAGGGCAAAAGCATTGCATATCCGAAAACAAAATGTTATTTTTGTCAAAATATGACAAGTCATAATTTAACAAGTCAAAATATGCAAGCCTATGAAAGAAACATTCGGAGCATACATCAGGGAATTGAGAATGAGTAAAAATCTCACACTGACTCAACTCGCTGCGAAACTAAACATGGATTCAGCTAATTTAAGTAAAGTTGAGAACAATAAAAGAGCTTTCGATCCTAAGAAGCTGGACTTACTGGCTAAAGTATTTAAACTTAATTTAAAGAAATTGAACATCGAATTCCTCAGTTACCAGATAGCTGAAAAGTTATACGAAAATAACTGTTCAACCGAGACACTGGCTCTTGCCGAGGAAAAACTGGAATATATCAAACAAAAACGAGCTGAACAGGGTAATCCTAAAATTTAACAGGAATTTACAAAAAGAACTATTTAAGAACTATCCAGACGTTTATTGTAGAGAAGAACTAATGCAATCAAATTATTGCAACATCGGGCATCACAATCAATGGAATGATGCAAAACAAAGCTGGTGTGTTTCCAGAAAAAAGAGTGATGATTTCAATATCAGCACATCTTCCTGGAAAAAATGTGTTCCTGTCAGATAATGAAAACGAAAATATCAAATAGAGTACAATGACAAGACAGGAAGCAGAAGAGATATTACAAAGAACTTTTAAATTTAGTCGTTTTTATGATTTACAGTGGATTGCTATTGAAAAAATATTAAGAGGTGAAAGAGTATTACTTATTGAAAAAACAGGATTTGGGAAATCTTTATGTTTCCAGTTTCCTGCTGTTTTGCAGACTGGTATAACTGTGATTTTTTCACCATTGATTGCCTTAATGCGCGACCAGGTCAAAAAACTTAATTCACTTGGGATTGCTGCAAAATGTGTAAACAGTGAACAAGCTCCGGAAGAAAATTCACAGATAATTTCTGATGCAAAGGCAGGAAAGATTAAAATTCTCTATATAGCCCCTGAAAGACAGGAAAATTCTGAATGGATTGAGGCTACCCGTCTGATGAATTTATCCATGGTAGTTGTCGATGAAGCCCATTGTATTTCTGTTTGGGGACATGATTTCAGACCTGCTTTCAGACGAATAATTAACCTTGTCAATTTACTACCTAAAGGTCTGCCTGTATTAGCAACAACTGCCACTGCAACAAAAAGGGTTCAGGAGGACATCGCAGAACAAATGGGCGAAGATCTTACCATTATCAGAGGAAACCTGATGCGTGATAATTTCAGATTGTTTGTAATTAAAGTAAATTCAGAAGATGAAAAACTGATTTGGCTTGGACAAAACCTTCATAAATTACCGGGATCAGGAATTCTTTATACTGGCACAAGAGTGGATACCGAGATTTATTCTAAATGGTTTGGGTATTTAAAAATAACTTCCACCGGTTATAATGCAGGTCTTGATGCAGATTCCAGAATTGCAATTGAAAACGGTCTGATGAATAATCAATGGAAGTGTGTTATTTCTACAAATGCACTTGGAATGGGAATTGACAAATCTGATATTCGGTTTATCATTCATACTCAAATACCACAGTCACCTGTACACTATTATCAGGAAATTGGCAGAGCCGGACGTGATGGTCATCCTGCATATATCATTCTGTTTTACAATCCTGAAGACAGAAAACTGCCGGAAGCATTTATTGAAGGTGGAAGGCCGGCAATATCAAAATATGAAAGGGTCATCCATGCGGTGAAAAATGAAATGCTCGGGGAAAAGGAACTAATGAGAAGAACTAATCTAAAACAAAATCAGATCCGTGTCATTAAAGCTGACCTTATCGGGTAAAAAATAATTCGCGAAATCACTATTGGTAAAAGCAAAAAGTTCGAATATATAACCGGTGCCCCGCAATTAAATGTAAAAACATTTGAGGAATTGCGTGCAAGCAAAACAAAAGACCTGGAAAAAATGATTGACTATGTTGATACAACTCAATCACGGATGAAATATCTATGCGATTATCTTGGTGATTCATCCTCCCATTCTTTTACCAATTGCGATAACACCGGACAAACAAAAATTAAAGTTGCCATATCACCTGAATGGTTACAAAAGTTGCAGGATTTTCGTGAAGATTATTTTCCTGAATTAAAAGTTGAAACAAGAAGAACATTTTTAGCAAATGGTGTTGCCGCCTCTTATTACGGAGTTACAAATGTTGGTGATACATTACATAGATGCAAATATGAGAATGGCGGCGATTTCCCTGATTTTTTATTGCGATTGACTTTAAAAGCTTATCGTAAGAAGTTCGGACAAGAAAGATTTGATTTGATCCTTTACGTGCCACCAACAAAATCAGGAGATCTTGTTAAAAACTTTGCAATGAAGGTATCTCAGATATTAAAATTCCCTGTTTCTCATAATTTGACAAAACAAAGAGTTACCAGCGAACAAAAGATCTTTGAAAACGCTTATTTAAAATCTGACAATGTTAAAGATGCATTTGTTTACAAAAAACCTGAAGAAATCAAAGGGAAAAACATATTATTGATTGACGATATTTTTGATAGTGGTGCAACAGTGAAGGAAATTGGCAGATATTTAACTAATTTAGGTGCTATAAAAATTGTACCATTGGTCATTGCCAGAACAGTAGGAGGAGATTTGATATGAATAAAGAGGCACCATATTGGATTGCATTGGCTCATTTACCTAAATGGGGTCATTTGAAATTAAATAATCTCATAATCAAGTTCTATCATGAGAATAAACTGTCAATCCATGATTTTTTTCAATTATCTGAAAATGATTTAAGACATCTGTACAATTTAGATTACAGGGATATTGCAGATTTAAAGCAAGCCAAATCAGAGTTACCCAGTAATGCATTTTTAGCAGAATCCTTATATAATGAGGGTTATGAATTAATACCAGTAACATCACCCGAATACTCAAAAATCCTTAAAGAAAATTTAAAAGCTGCCCATGCTCCTGCACTCTTATACATTAAGGGTAACAAACAAATAATGCACGAAAAATCCATTGCAATTGTTGGTTCACGAAATGCTGCTGATATTTCCCTGGAGTTTACGGATAATATTGCAAAACTTGCAAGCAAAGAATATAAAGTTGTTATTAGCGGTTTTGCTAAAGGAGTGGATAAACAAGCTCTTGATTCGGCTATTAAATATAAAGGGCAAAGCATTATCGTATTACCTCAGGGTATCATGACTTTTGGTTCGGGCTATAAAAAGTACTACAAACAAATTGTTGATGGAGATGTTTTGGTTCTCAGTACGTTTTTCCCGAAAGCGCCATGGAAACCTGAATTGGCTATGGCCAGAAATCCAATTATTTATGGTTTGGCAAATGAAATTTATGTTGCGGAATCTTCTGACAAAGGAGGTACCTGGTCCGGAGTAATTGATGGATTGAGAAAAAACAGAAAAATTTATGTAAGAAAACCGGAAACATATGAAAAAAATGCAAATATTTTATTGATACAAAAAGGAGCCATCCCGGTTGATTTTAACGGCAACCCGATTCAAGACTATATGCCCGAAGAAATCCACAAAACATCATCTGTTGCAAATGAACCTGAGATCGATTATGAGAATAAAATAATTGATCTTCTTCAGACGGGTGAATTTCCTGTTAAGGATATTTTGAAAAAACTGAAACTTGCCTGGTCAGAAAAAAAACTAAGGCAATTTCTTAAAACAAGCGAAGAAATTGAGATGATAAATAAAAAACCGCAACGTTTTACTTTAAAAAATAAGCTTGTTAAACAAAAATCATTATTCAATTAACAAACCTGCACATTTACAGCCTGTTAATAAACGATTTGTCTGTTCATGGTTACCTTTTAATGCCGCTTTCCTGAAAAGTATCAGCAAGTAAACTATCATGTATCAATGGTTACTCCCTGAGGTTCTTCCCTCCTATTTGCATCTCATCCACTCTTTTTAACCATCCGGCAAGTTTTGTTTTCATATCAAGTCCGGAGTAATGAGATTTGTACAGGAATACCAAAGCCTGAAAAACATGAAATGCACATTTATCATTATACTCGCCTTGATTTATACAGGGACAGCAATAAGTCAGACACATATCAGCGGCAGCATTTGTAATAAAAAAGGAGAACCTGTCCTGGGAGCCAATATCTATTTTGAAGGGACCTTCGAAGGAACAACATCCGATACATCAGGAAAATTCAATCTTGCCACGAGTCTCACGGGAGAAAAAACCCTGATAATAAGTTATATAGGCTACGAGAGTTACAGCCAGTTGCTGGTACTGAATAATTCTTCCATCACTTTAGCTATTACACTGAAAGAAAATAAAACAGACCTGGGAGAAGTGGTGATTACAGCCGGAACTTTTGCCGCCGGTGATGAGAACAAGTCGGCTGTACTTAGCACACTTGATATGGCCACCAGCTCTGGAGGATTCGGTGATATGGCCGGTGCCATTTCCTCACTACCCGGAACCAGTAAGGCTGGTGAGGAAGGCGGTTTGATGGTACGGGGAGGCGAGCGCTACGAGACTGCAACATTCATTGATGGCATGGTGGCAGATAATGCCTTTACGGCAAAATTACCCGATGTACCTGTACGCGGCAGGTTCTCTCCCATGCTGTTCCGTGGCACCGTATTTAGCACAGGAGGCTATTCGGCCGAATATGGACAGGCACTTTCATCGGCTTTAATTCTGAACACCATTGGGATGCCCAAAAAGGATGATACTTATTTTTCAGCCCATTCAGCTGGCTTATATTTTTCACATACCAAAAAATGGGACAGGACATCTTTCTCCACGACTACCGGCTATACGAATATGCTTCCTTTTTACTCCCTGGTGAATTCAAATATCAAATGGCAGCATGCCCCGGAGAGCCTGGGTGAGAACCTGGTGTTCCGGCAAAAAATTGGCCATAATGGAATGCTGAAAGCAATGGGGGCCTGTGCTTATGATAAAAGTGCCATGTATTACAGGAATCTGGATGCTGATGAGGATGGCCTGTATGCGTTGAAAAATAATAACTGTTTTGGAGTTGTCACTTATAAAGATCAGCTTGGAGAGAATTGGATCCTTCATTCAGGAATATCTCTTGGATACGACGACCTGGATATGGGCATCAACGATACGGCGAATCTTGTAACAAAGAAGAAAACAACAGAGATGAAACTCTCCATATCCGGTCCTGTCTTCAGGAATATCAGCCTTAACACCGGGGGAGATTTTAATCTAAAAGAGGTGAACCGGAACTATATTTCCTTACCGGTAGAAAATGCTCTCCTGAACGATTTTGTCAGTTCGATCAGCGCATTGTATGCCGAAGCGGAGATCAGGGTCACAAAACGTATCTCGTCACGCATCGGAGCCCGGTTTGAAACGCTGTCCTTATCCCACGAAGCCAGTCTGTCGCCAAGGCTTGCACTGGCCT
>CAZRHW010000075.1:0-7783 GCA_964599785.1 uncultured Bacteroides sp.
AAATTATCTCGTTGGAGATGCTAACGGTATTGGCAAAAATCTGGTCAAAGCAATCGAAAGTTGTCATACGAAATATATCTTATTCCTTCGCAGTAATGAATGTCTTTCGGGGCAATTAAAGAATTCATTATTAAATAGTGGGGAGATTTTGAATGATGATGCCTATAAAATCAATATACTGAAAAACTATTACGGGCGATGGATGAGAAACTCCGGATTATATCCTGACTATCAGGTTAGGTTATTGAAGAAGCAGGGAGTATATCATATCGATAATGAGATCGAGAAGATTAAAGTTACTGGTGAAAATGGAACGATCAATAAGATTTCGGGAGATCTGTTTTGCATGAAGTTTATCAGCATATGGGAACATGTTCAAACAATCAATGCAGTTACGGAGACAGATGCACATATTCTTTTTAGTAAAGGTGTCAAAACAAATATCCTGAAGATGGTTTGTCAACCATTAGGTCATTTCTTATATCTTTTTATCATTAAACTGGGATTCCTCGATGGATTTTATGGAATGATCAATTCAGTAATTTCAGGGCATTCAATTTTTCTTAAGCAGGTTAAACTGAGAGAATTACAAAGGCTAAGCATCAGGAAATAAAGACATATATGCCAAAAATATCTGTAGTAATTATTACCTATAATGAGGAGAAGAACATCGGCAGGTGCCTCGACTCCATCAGGGGGATTGCCGATGATATTGTTGTCGTTGATTCATACTCTACTGATAATACAGAAAAGATCTGTCGCGAATTTGGTGCACGATTTATACAGCATCCGTTCGAGGGGCATATTGAACAAAAAAACTGGGCAATAACTAAGGCAAAGTATCCACATATCCTTTCACTTGACGCTGATGAGGTGCTTTCTGACAGGCTTATTAAATCTATCATTGATGTTAAAAATAACTGGAAACATGATGGTTATTATTTTAACCGCCTTACAAACTACTGTGGCAAATGGATAAAACATTCAAGCTGGTATCCATCGCGGAAGCTGAGACTGTGGGACAGCAGGAAAGGCAAATGGGGGGGGAGGAATCCTCATGATAAGTTTATCCTGGAGAAGAGTGCAACCAGGAAATTCCTCAGGGGAGACCTGTTACATTTTTCCTATTATTCAATTCATGAACATATTCAGCAGATCAACAAGTTTTCAGATATTGTTGCCACTTCACTATATAAAGAGGGTAAACGGGCATCAAGGGTAAATATTATTATCAATCCTTTATGGAGGCTTTTCAGGGACTATATCATCAAGCTTGGTTTTCTTGATGGTTTTTATGGTTTGGTTATCAGTGTCAATTCAGCACATGAGACGTTTTTAAAATATTCCAAACTGAGAAGGATCATCAGGGAAAAAGCCCGGGCTGAAACAAACCGGATATGTTTCTTAAACAGTCTTTCCACATGGGGTGGTGGTGAAAAGTGGCATCTGGATATGTCCACCCGCCTGAAAGCTGACGGATATCACGTATTCGTCGTAACAAGCAGGAAAAGTGAGTTATACAGAAGAATAAAACCCTCTCATATACGTACATACCAAATAAATATATCAAACCTGAGCTTCCTCAATCCTTTTACAGTCAGTTCAATTGCCCGTATATTAATCAGGGAAAAAACCAAAACACTGATTGTTAATTTATCCTCTGATCTGAAGGCGGCAGGTCTGGCGGCAAAAATAGCAGGTGTTCAAAATGTCATTTACCGTCGGGGCAGTGCCATCCCTATCCGGAATACCATGCTTAACCGGTTTATATACAGGAATCTGGTAACTGAAATCATCGCCAATTCTGAAGAAACAAAACGGACGATATTATTTAATAATCCTAACCTGATTGATATAAATAAGATCAGGGTCGTCTATAATGGAATTGACCTTAATGAGTACAGGGAATCAAAATCAAAGCTTCTCTACAGAAGAGTTGATGGGGAGATCATTCTCGGTAATGCAGGCCGGCTGACAGAAGAAAAGGGACATATTTACCTGCTTGAGTTGGCCCGCATCCTGAAAAGTAAAAAAATACGGTTTAAACTTCTTATTGCCGGATCAGGTAAATTGAGAAACAGGCTGGAGAAAGTTGCAAAGTCATATAAGGTTGACAGAGAAGTTAATTTTCTTGGGTTTGTAAAAGATATTCGTCGTTTTAATCAATCGATCGATATTTTCCTTCTTACATCATTATGGGAAGGTTTTGGATATGTAATGGTTGAAGCAATGGCACAGGAAAAGCCCATTATTGCTTTTGACATTAAAAGTTCTGCAGAAATCATTGATGATGGCCGGACAGGATTCCTTGTAGAAAAGGGAAATGTAGAAGAACTTGCTGAAAAAGTAACCTGTCTTCTTGATAATGAAAATTTAAGAAAAGAATTAGGTAAAAGGGGAAGGGAAAGAGTTGAAAAGTTCTTCACGATTAACCGTGCGTTAAGACAAGTGGAGGATCTTCTCGAAGAACTACCCTGATAGCTTAGCGTGGTTTGCGATTGATTTTGCCAGGTAATTAAATAACACATTAATTTGTAGAGCCGCGCCACAGCGCAGCTCTACAAATATCTCATTATAAATATCGTCGACAAAATCACAAAACGCATTAATAATTCACATTAATGGAGAAGGAAATCATACCAATTACAATACCGGGAATCCATGAAAGGTTCTTTAAATTTTTCAGGCAGATAGTTATTCATTTTAACAATCCGAGAATTCTTGAGATTGGTGCCGGACATGGTGCATTTACAAAAAGAATATACGATGAAGGATATGACGTGTCGGCATGTGATATTTTCCCGGAATTATTTTATTTTGATAAAGTTGAATGCAGGAAAGCTGATATAACTGATGAAATACCATTTGAATCGGATTCGTTTGATATGGTGATTGCAATCGAAGTGATGGAACATATCCACGATCATGTGAGGTTTTTCGAGGAATCTTACCGGATACTTAAAAAAGATGGCGTATTAGTTTTTTCCACCCCTAATATTTTATCCCTGAAATCCAGGATCAGGTTCCTTTTTGCAGGTTTTTTCTATTCCTTTAAACCCCTCGATCATAACAGGAATGATGGGTTACAGCATCTTTCATCCCTCACGGTTGACCAGTATATAAATATTGGATTGAGTAAAAGATTCAATAAACTGGATTTCTCAATCGATAAAAGACAAAGATCATCGAAGCTCTATATATTTCTCATACCCTTTCTGTGGCTCTATTGTAAAATAAAATCAATAAATTACCGGACGCATAACAGGTACGATTTTCTGACAGGCAGAATTCTTTTTGCAAGCTTCTGGAAATAAGTTGCCGAACTATTATTTCTGCACTTCTGAGCCGGATGATTCAATAATTTATTCAGATTCTCTGGTGTGTTTCCAGCGGTTATGAGACCAAAGATAATCTTCGGGTTTCTCCCTTATCATTTCCTCAAGGTTCTGATAATATTTATTGGTTATTTCAAAAGGATTTGAGGTGGTTGGATCCATAATGAGCGGAACAAAGGTGGCTTCATAAAATCCTCTCCGTACCCTTTTTATATGAAAGAACACGACAGCCATGTCCAGTTTTGGTGCAATTTTTTCGGGTCCGAGAATAACCGGAGTAGATTGATTCATAAAAGTAGTCCAGTATTGGATTTCTTTCCACCTGGGCCTTTGATCAGCCAGGAAGTAAGTTATAATCGGGATCTGGTTTTTTTGGTACGTTACAATTGTCCTGAAAGCTTTCTCTTTTGTTACGGGGATTACTCCAAACCGGCCTCTCAGCCGGATGAACATCCTGTCAAAGAATTTATTGTGCAGTGTTTTATATATAGCCAGGATCTTATAATCTGTATGGAGTGGCAACGACGAAAGCCATTCCCAGTTGGCATAATGACCGATAACCAAAATGATATCTTTTCGCGAGGCGTAAAGTTTGTTCAGAAAGTCAATATTTAAAAAGCGGTATCTCCTGGAAAATGTCTCCTTATTCATATGAATGGCTGCCATTGCTTCAATGAAAGTATCACAGAAACGATGATAAAACCGTTTTGCAATTTCCCTGAGCTCTTCGGGTTGTTTATCAGGAAATGATAAGGTCAGGTTTTTTAATACTATTTTTTTTCTGTAAGGGATAACATACCAGAGGAGGAAAGCAAAGAGATCGGAAAAGAAATATAAGATCCGCGCGGGAAGCCAGGAGAGCAACCATATTAAACTATAGGAAATCGCATAGACAATCCAGTCCATCCTGCAAAAAACACAGCTAGCCAAGTTCACTGATCCTTTCAAGTTTAGGGAGGTCAAGTATCTTGATCTTTCTTCCGTCGATACCAATGACACCTTCCTGTGCCAGTGTGGAAAGGGTGCGGATAGCATTGGAGGTTGTCATATTTGACAGGTTGGCTATATCCTCTCTTGACAGGTAAATTTTGATTGTTTTACCATCCTCTTCGGATCCATAGGTATCTTTAAGGAATATCAGAGATTCCGCCAACCGTCCACGTATATGCTTTTGTGTGAGGGTTACGGTGCGGTTATTCGAAAATCCAAGTTCTGTGGCAAAGGCTTTAATAATACTCAGACAAAGATCCGGATTTGATCTTAACAACTTATAAATGGCGTCTTTTTCTATTGTACAAATGGTTGAATCTTCTATGGCAACAGCTGTGGCACTATGGTTTTCTTCAGCGAAAAGTGCCCTGTAACCGATAAAACCAATTGGTTTAGCCATTCTTACTATCTGTTCACGCCCCCCGACACCTTCCTTAAAGACTTTCACTTTGCCTTCAGATAAACAGATTAAACCGGCTGGTTTATCTCCCTCCCTGAATATGATTTCCCCCTTCTTATAATACTGGTAGATATATTTTTTTTTTAGCAGATCTCTTTCCCCTGGTGTTAAGAAGGCAAATATTGACATTCGGTCATCTATACAGTTGTTTTCAATGTTATCATGTTCATTCATCACTCAAGCGTAAAAATATGTTGTAAAACATTCAAATTTACGAAAAATTAAATCAATATTTTGCAACAAGAGGCATTCTTCTTCCCGGGCCAAAAGCTTTGGAGGAGATTCTAAGTACAGGAGGTGACTGGTAACGTTTAAATTCATTCTGATTAACCATTCTGATGATGTGTTCGGCCAGATCTAAATCAAAACCGGCCATACTGATCTGTTTTGCGGATTTTTTGTGTTCAATAAATTCAAACAAGATTTTATCGAGTATCTCATAATCGGGGAGTGAATCGGTATCTTTTTGCCCCGGTTTAAGTTCAGCTGAGGGAGGTTTTGTAAGTATGCCGGATGGAATGATCTCTTCCTGTCTGTTTATATAGTTTGCCAGATGGTAAACGTCTGTTTTATAAATATCCCCGAGAACAGCTAATCCTCCGGCCATATCTCCATAAAGTGTTCCATATCCTACTGCCGATTCACTCTTATTACTTGTATTCAGTAAGATATTCCCAAACTTATTAGAGAGAGCCATTAAAAGGACATTTCGTATCCTCGACTGAATATTTTCTTCAGTGATGTTCTCAGGAGTATCTAAAAACAGTGGTTTCAGCTCTTCACGGAACAGGTTGAAAATTTTCCGGATATGGATGATATTGTACCGGATTCCAAGCCTTTCAGAAAGGTTTACAGCATCATGGACGGAATGTTCAGAAGAATAATCTGATGGCATGAGCAGTACCCGCACATGGTTATTTCCGAGGGCACGGGCAGCAAGCACCAGGGTGACAGCAGAATCGATACCACCCGAAAGTCCAATAAGAGCATCTGTCAAATTATTCTTTTTAAAAAAATCTTTTATCCCAAGGATAATTGCATCATGAATCATCTCTGTTGTATCCCTGGGAGCAGTGTTAACGGGTTTAAAATCTTTTCTGAATAACAGGTCGGTATCAAGGTAAGAGGTCTCACTATCAAAATATTTCAGTTCTTTAATAATATTACCCTCTGGATTGATAACCAGGGATCCGCCTTCAAATATTAACTCTGTCTGTCCACCAACCTGGTTAACATATATACATGAAATTCCATAATTTTTAGCGGTGTTTATAAAAATGGATTTTTTTGTTTCGAATTTTGTATAAGAAAATGGTGATGCCGCCAGGTTAACTATCAGGTCGGGATGAAGAGCGGCAAGCCTTTCCATCGGATTTATTATGTACAGCCTGTTATTTGAAAAGTCACTGTCAAAGGGCTGATCGTACCAGAGATCCTCACAAATGGTAACCGCAATTTTAATACCTTTAAATTCCAGGAGACGGAAATCATCATTTGGTTCGAAATGGCGGTATTCATCAAATATATCATAAGTTGGCAGTAACGTTTTATGATAAACCTCCTGTATTTTGCCATTATATAAAAAGCAAACAGAATTATGAAGTTTTTTCCCTTTGGGTTCCGGGTTGATTGTAGGTGTTCCGATAAGTACACCGATATCAGTACAAATGGCGGCGATACGTTTAACGGATAACATACATTCTTCAATAAAATCTTTGTATTCCAGCAAGTCAAGAGGCGGGTATCCGCAAATTGCCAGTTCTGAAAAGAGCAGGAGGTCTACATGATTCTCCTGTGCTTTTTTTATTTCATAAGCGATTGCAGTAGTATTATCAGTAAAATTCCCGATATGATAGTTTAGCTGGGCAAGGCCGATTTTCATTCTGATGAAGATTATACTGTTATTTCATATTCATTAAAATCGAACACCCAGTCTTAATGACAAGGCATTCAGGGTGGCCCGGTATTCTTCTGCAACCGTAACATCCCAGAATCCGTTTGTATAATAAATACCACATAAAATAGCGGTATTGCCACCGAGAGAATATTCAATTCCCCCACCAAAAAAATAGGACATGTTATAAAGATGGATCTCATCAGGGATTCCTACATGATCGATTTCCATTGAGAGAATATCGGCCGTTTTGCCAATATTGATGTGATTATTAATTCCCAGATGTGCAAAAAATTTAACGTATCCTATTTCATTTGAATTGAGCTTTAAAGAAAAGGGTATAGTGACGTATTGCAGATGATAGGTCATTGAGGTATTTGGCTCAAGGATCTCTTCTCCTGAACGAAAACGTATGGTAGTGGAATCTGTATATTGTAGTTTTCCTCCCGTATTCCATAAAAATATCCCTGTGCTAAAGGCATAGTTGTCGGCAAAATAGCGATCAAGAACCAATCCGCCATTGATGCCAAAAACCGATCCGTCATTACTGACATTTTTCACATCTGTTTTGAGCCAGGTGATCTGAGGATCAACAACTACGCTGAAAGCAAGCTTTTGGGAGAAAAGATTAGCTGAAATCCCGGTGAGAATAACGAATAACAAGTACTTTTTCATATATTTAAACGTTTCACAAGGTAATTAATACAAAACCTGTTATGCGATTGAAATAACCAGGCAATTGAATTACAGATTACTTTTTGTAAAGACGCGCCACGACTCTACATATGTTTAATTTTCAATATTTTTGGGTTAATCGCATAACGCATTAATACAAAAGTAAGACTTTCATAGAATAATTATGAAGAGGAGCAGGAAGTATATTTTAACAATGATATTGTCTGTGTTGGTTTTGCTGGTATCCATCGGATGCAGAAGGAATTCGTACTATGTTGATATATCTTCTGCAGACCTTGAAATCGAGATAAATAGGTTTGAAGTAGATTTATTTTCCCTGGATTATGATAGTATAGCAGAAAAAATACCCTGGCTTTATGAAAAATACGGGGAGTTCTTTGACCTGTTTAACTACAGGATCATTAACAT
>CAZRHW010000076.1:0-7762 GCA_964599785.1 uncultured Bacteroides sp.
CAGGACCTGAATGCTGATATACTGGAAGGCCATTTGTCTTCATCGCTCTGTCATCTTGGAAATATTGCCTGCAGATTAAAAAGATCATTACAGTTCAATCCAAAAACGGAAACTTTCATAAATGATCCTGAAGCAGATACTTATCTGAGCAAAGTATACAGATCTCCCTATGATCTGCCGGAAAAGGTATAAAACATAACCCTGCCCGAAGGATCTGTCCACGCCACCTTTCTTCTGGCGCATTTTCCGCGGTTGCTGCTTCATTCAGATTGAACAGCATTAAATAAAAACATTACTTTTCGAAGTAGACTCAAGTTTGCAATCAATGAATTTCTGATACTTTTATTGAATCTAATGCCCTTCCGGCTTCTTCAGTTTTATAATCTCAATCCCTGCTTCCAGCACCGCACCCAGTCCGTGCTTTTCGTTAAGCCGTGCAGGACGGTTGTAATAGAACACCAGGTTATCTTCAATACCTGTCCCTACACAGACATCTTTGAGCTGACCTTCGACGGTAATTTTATGGGCCTTTAATCCTTCCCATCCCGTAACGGCAATTGAAGCATAGCGGTCATCGATCCATCCCTGGTTCACCGCCCTGGCGATACAGTAGACGAACATGGCCGAGCATGAGGACTCCGTGTATGAATCGGATTTATCGAGTACCTGGTGCCATAATCCGTTGGCATCCTGATATTTGGCAATACCGATAATCTGCTGTTCCAGATCCTTTATGACGGCATTTCTCCCGGGGTGATCCCCGGGCAAAAAGTTCAGGAGATGAACCTTTGCCATCATGATCCATCCGTTGCATCTCCCCCAGTGTGCCACACCATTCCGCTCCAGGTCGGTGTAATAACAATGGTAGTATAATTCCTTTTGCTCATCCCACAGGTACTTTGTAAAATTAAGAACCTGGCTGACAGCATCGTCAAAATATTTTTTATCACCGGAAAGAACGCCCATCCGGGCAAGGAAAGGCACACTCATATAAAGATCATCCCCCCATATTGTCATCCTGTGCGGGAATTCACGGACAAGTGTACCGTCATCAAGGCGTTCCTGACGTTCAGTGATATGCATGGCAGTGTTCCCGATGTATTCCCTGTAATCATCCCGTTTTATTTTCTGGTATACCTCTATCATGCTGGCTCCCATCGCACCACAGTCGTCAAGTTCCCCCATCGTCCATAGTTGTCCGAAAGGATAATAGTAATGGGGCCGGTCGTGCCTGAACCGTTTTTGAAAAAATTTATAATTATCCATTCCAAAAGCAACATGACCGGCAGCATAATCAAAATATTTTTCTTCCCCGGTATATTTCGCAAGATCGATCATCGCCATGTTCAGCACACCATTGGTATAATGCCATTCTCCAAATGTACTTTTTAACTGAACCTCCACATCATCAGGAATATCCTTCACAGTTAGATAGGTGTGTTGACCGTCAGCAGTTATGAAACTTAATTCCGTATGATCCAGTATATAGCCGGCTATACGTCTTACTACAATTTCGTCAATATCCATATCCTGGGACTGCAACGCTATGGTAAGCATTAGGCACATGTAGAATAACAGGTTTTTTTTCATAAAATATACCTCCTGTTTAAAGTTGGTCTTAATTTATATGACAAGATAAAAATAAATATTAGCAGAACCTTTTATAGTATTAGAATAAATATGAAATGATTAAACCTTTTCTCCCGGGAACTATCAAATACTATTTAACCTAAGTTGCTAGTGTAAAGTCAAAAGTAAAAAGTCAAAAGTCAAAAGTATTAATCCTTTGATATTTAATAACTTGTAACTTGCAACTGGCAACTTGAATTATTTAGTTATTTATCATCAGAGCCAATCTGAAAGAAATTATTTGGTATGCCCGTAAATCCTGACATTATGATTAGAACATAATTATCAGGAGTAATGAATCATGAAATTCCCATTTCGAATGAATCTTGAAAAAATGTATGACCCATTATGAATTTTCACAACCTAAAAATGCTATTTTTACCGGTTCGTTTAAACAGTCATATTTTCTTTAAATAAATTTCAATTTTCAAACAAATTACATTATTTATTCATGAAAAAGACAAATTATCCGATCTCTGTAAATATCTTCAGGATAAAAGGGATTGACAGCATCTTTGTTTTATTTCTCTCTCTGTCATTTCTGATAACTGCCTGTAACGATAAAAACAAATCCGATCAGGCCGACAGGGGAAGAAGGTTTGGCGCCGTCTCTGTAGAGGTGAAAATCCTGGAACCACGGCTATTATTAAATGAATTTTTTACAACCGGTTCGATACTGGCTAATGAAAAGGTTGAGCTTCGGACTGAAGTTTCCGGGCGTATCACCGGGATTTATTTTGAAGAAGGATCACAGGTGCATAAAGGAGATCTTTTGTTGAAGATCAATGACAGTGAGTTACAGGCTCAGTTAAAAAGGGTTGAGGCCCAGGAAAAGCTTGCAGAGCAGGAAGAATACAGAAACCGGCAGCTTATTGAGCTGAAAGCCATCAGCCAGGAAGAATATGATGTCTCACTGAACCAGTTGAGAGCAGTCCAGGCTGAAAGACAGCTTTTACAGGCACAGCTTGAAAAGACTGAAATATTAGCCCCGTTATCCGGGAAAATTGGATTACGTTCTGTCAGTCCGGGAAGCTATATACCATCAAACTCACTGATTGCAACCATTCAGCAGATTGAACCGGTGAAGGTGGAGTTTTCCGTGCCTGAAAAATACAGTCTGACGGTCAAGCAGGGAATGAATATCAATTTTAATGTGGAAAATGTTGACCGCACTTATGCAGGTATGATATATGCTGTTGAATCGGGAATTGACACGCAAACGCGCACCATCAAGGTAAGGGCCACCAGCCCTAATCCCGGTGCACTCCTGGTGCCCGGCACATATGCCAGGATCAGTATCATTCTTGAAAGGATTCAGGATGCCCTTACCATTCCATCGGAAACGTTGATTACTGAATTGGAAGGTAATAAGGTTTATATCTGCAGGGATGGGAAAGCTGTATCAACCCCCGTTACGACAGGTATACGGACAGGCACTGATGTCCAGATTACATCCGGCCTCTCTGTTGGTGACAGCCTGATCACTACCGGCCTGTTACAAATCTCCAATGGCATGCCCGTATTGCCAAAAGTAGCAGGTATGGTTATGGAAGAA
Organism: uncultured Bacteroides sp.; assembly: GCA_964599785.1. GTDB lineage: Bacteria > Bacteroidota > Bacteroidia > Bacteroidales > SM23-62 > LJUQ01. Next base: position 3,185 of record CAZRHW010000076.1, read on the forward strand.
TCAAGTTCACAATAAAATAGAAGGAGCAGAGGACCATGAACTTTTCAGCTATATTTATAAACAGGCCTGTACTGGCAACGGTGGTTTCGATATTGATCGTCCTCTTTGGCATTATTGGCTATACTTTCCTCGGCGTTCGTGAATACCCCAGCGTCGATGCACCCGTTGTAACGGTCAGCACTTCCTATCCCGGCGCAAATGCAGAGGTCATAGAAAGCCAGATCACAGAGCCTCTTGAAGAAAGTATCAACGGGATTGCAGGTATCCGTACATTAAGTTCTTCATCGCGCGACGGATCCAGCATGATCAGTGTGGAATTCGAGGTAGGTACCGACATGGAAGCTGCTTCTAATGATGTGCGTGACCGTGTTTCACGGGCAATCCGTAATCTTCCTCCGGATGTTGATCCCCCGAGAGTAGTAAAATCCGATGCAGATGCCAGCCCGGTTTATATACTCACACTTCAGAGTAACAAACGAAACCTTCTTGAATTATCAGAAATTGCCAATAATTTTTTTAAAGAACGTCTGCAAACCATTCCCGGGGTAAGTGAGATACGCATTTACGGGGAAAAAAGATATGCCATAAAATTGTTGATCGATCCCCTTAAACTGGCAGGATATGGTCTCACTCCCATGGATGTAAGGGATGCACTGAACAGGGAGAACGTGGAACTTCCTTCTGGAAGGATTGAAGGTTATGGAACCGAACTTTCTATCCGGACCTTTGGCCGTCTGAGCTCTCCGGAGGAATTTGACGAACTGATTATCCGCGAGTCTGAGGGTACCCTGATTAAATTCAGGGATATCGGAAGGGCTGTCCTGGCTCCGGAGAATGAAAAGACCCTTCTCAGGGGAAATGGTGGTATCCCACAAATGGGCATTGCACTAACTCCCCAACCGGGTGCAAACCATATCGATATTGTGGATGAATTACAGAGAAGGCTGGAACAACTCCGGAAAGATATGCCTGAGGATCTTATTATCGGGACCTCCATGGATACAACTATCTCCATCCGGAATGCCATTACTGAAGTGCAGGAAACAATCCTGATTGCTTTTACACTGGTTGTCCTTGTAATCTTTTTCTTCCTGCGGGAATGGAGAACCACACTTATCCCGGTTTTTGCCATACCTATTTCACTTATTGGATCCTTCTTTGTGATGTACCTTTCAGGTTTCACCGTCAATATTCTTACACTGCTGAGTATTGTTCTGGCTACCGGCCTCGTGGTGGATGACGCGATTGTTGTCCTGGAAAATATTTACAGCAAAGTGGAGAAAGGCATGCCACCTCTCGAAGCCGGTTATGCAGGGTCGAAAGAGATCATTTTTGCAATTATTTCCACATCCATCACTCTTGCCGCGGTATTTCTTCCGATCATTTTCCTGCAGGGGCTTACAGGGAAATTATTCCGTGAGTTTGGTGTGGTGATGGCCGGGGCGGTCATTATCTCCGCTGTGGTCTCACTCACACTCACCCCTATGATGAGTGCACATTGGCTGAAACACACCACGCATCATAATTTATTTTACAGGCGTACCGAACCTTTTTTCAACAATCTTATTACTGGTTATAACCGTACGCTGAAAAACTTCCTGAATCGCAGATGGCTGGCATTAGTCATCATTGCAAGTGCCCTTGCCATCATTGGTGTCATCTGGCCCCTTCTGCCAGGTGAGCTGGCTCCACTCGAAGATAAGAGCCGTCTGGGTATTTCTGCTACCGCTCCGGAAGGTACATCCTATGAGAAAATGGATGAGTATATGCTGAAACTTATCTCCATTATTGACACACTTCCTGAAAAGGATAGTTATATAGCGTTGACCTCTCCGGGATTCGGGGCATCTGCAACAAATAACGGCTTTGCGCGAATCACTTTAAAACCTCCCAGGGAACGTGAAAGATCACAACAGGAACTGGTTGAATACCTCTCCGGCGTTGTACGGCCACTGACCTTTGCACGAACATTCGTAACACAGGATCAAACCATCACTGTCGGAAGAGGGTCAGGGTTGCCCGTCCAGTATGTCATCCAGGCTCCAAACCTGGATAAACTCAAGGAAGTACTTCCTGAGTTTATGGAAAAAGCCCAGGCGGATCCAACATTCCAGGTAGTGGATGTGAACCTGAAATTCAACAAACCTGAAATGACTATATATATCGACCGGGAAAGAGCAAGAACCCTGGGTGTTACCATTCGTGATATTGCTGAGACACTTCAGCTATATTTCAGCGGCCAGCGCATGGGCTTTTTTATAAGGGATGGAAAACAATACCAGGTCATTGGCCAGGCCGATCGTCAATACAGGGATAAACCCCTTGATCTCAGTACAGCCTATGTAAGAAACCGTCAGGGTGAATTAATACAACTGGATAATATTGTTACCATCACTTACAGAAGCAGTTTGCCTCAGATTTACAGGTTTAACCGGTATGTTTCCGCCACCGTCTCTGCATCCACAGCAAGCGGATATACTCTCGGACAAGGCATCGTCGCAATGGATCGTATTGCCAAAGAAGTTTTGGATGATACTTTTTCAACCAGTCTGACCGGTGTTTCAAGGGATTTCATGGAAAGCTCAAATACCCTGCTGTTTGCATTTCTCCTGGCCCTTATCCTGATTTACCTGGTCCTTGCCGCCCAGTTCGAGAGTTACCGCGATCCTCTCATCATCATGTTCACTGTACCGTTAGCTATCGCCGGAGCCCTGATTTCACTTTTACTTTTTGGACAGACCTTAAATATCTTCAGTCAGATTGGTATGATTATGCTTATCGGGATTGTCACCAAGAATGGCATATTGATTGTTGAGTTTGCGAATCAGAAAAAAGCAAAAGGTGCCACATTGGTTCAGGCAGCTTCTGAAGCGGCCACTCAGCGTTTCAGGCCTATTCTGATGACCAGCCTTGCAACGATGCTTGGTGCCCTTCCCATAGCTTTTGCCCTGGGAGCAGGTGCGAAAAGCCGGATTTCAATGGGCATTGTTGTCATAGGAGGCCTGCTTTTTTCACTGATATTAACCCTGTTCGTGATCCCTGCCCTGTATACCTATATTTCACGTCTGAAAAAAATACCTGAAATAAAACAATCATGAATGCACGTTCCATCTTATTGTTTCTGGGCTTTGTATTATGCTCCCGGAACATGTCATATGCCCAGGATACACTGAGCCTCTCACAGGCTTTAACCCTGGCTCTTGAAAATAATTATGGTATCTCCCTTGCAGAAAATGAGTCAAGAATCGCTGAATTGAATAACACTTATGGTAATGCAGGTTTTTTACCAAAGGTTGATGTCTCAGCTGCCAGGTCAAGAAACGTTAACAATACCTATCAGAAGTATTTTAATGGTACGGAAAGAGAAGGGGATAACGCCGTATCCAACTCAATTAATACAGGAGTACAGTTAAACTGGACCATCTTTGACGGCTTTAATATGTTCATACAAAGGAAAAAGCTGGAAGAGCTGGAAGCAATGGGTGGTACACAACTGCGTTCCGTGATCGAAAATACTATTGCGCAGGTGATCATAGCATATTATGAAATAGCTGCCCAAAACATGCTTACCGACGTATATGCTGAGGCCGTTCAGCTTTCTTCAGAAAGAAAAAGATTTGCCAGGGCAATGATTGACATTGGAAGCGGATCTGAACTGTCATACCTTCAATCGGCCGTAGATCTGAATTCAGACAGTGCCATCTATATGCAACAGCTTGTGATCCTTGAGAACTCGAAAGCAGAACTTAACCGCCTGCTGTGCCGTGATCTGCATACAACATTTGAGGTTTTTTCAGAAATTCCGTTAAATGATAATCTTCTGTATGAACAACTCTGGACCCTTATTCAGGAGCAAAATCCCGACCTCAGAAGAGCACGCAGCAACCTGTTGATCACATCACTGGATACAAGAAGCTACAAATCATTAATGTACCCCAGGATCAATCTTAACACAGGTTACAGCTTTAACAAATCCGAATCGGAAGTCGGCTTTATGATGCTCAACAGGAACCTTGGCCTAACAATGGGAATAAGTCTCAGTTATAACATTTTTGACGGTTTTAATACGCGGAATGATATCCACATTGCGAAAATCAGGGAAGAATCAGCTCTTGCAGAATTAAACCAGGCAGAACTGGATATGAAAAGCGAACTGTTACGTATCTATAATGATTACCTGATCAATCTCCAGCTGGTAAAATTTGAATCGGAAAACCGGTCACTGGCATTAAGAAACCTCGAAGTAGCTATGGAAAAATACAGGATCGGGGCTATCAGCGACATCGAATTACGTGAAACACAACAAAAACTGATGGATGCAGAAACCCGTTATCTGCTTTCCCAGTATCGCAGTAAAATTGCCGAAACAGAATTACTCAGGCTCAGCGGACAGTTGTCAACAGAGACCACGTCTATTTCAGGTTAATCCCGTTTTCCCTCCGGTCTTCGTGTATACCTGATGTTGATAAATAAATCCTGCAAGTCAGACACCCGTAGTTTTTTTAACAATATTTAGTAATTTTACACCATGCCGGATCTTAATAAACAAAAAAAATATTGTCAATAAAACTGCGGGTG
>CAZRHW010000077.1:0-7746 GCA_964599785.1 uncultured Bacteroides sp.
AAGCATTACGCGGTTACAGGCTTCGGGTAATTACCAGGTCATAAACAGGTATTTTAATCCTGTTGAAAGGTTTCGCCCCGTGGAGTTTGAGCGAGACTGGAACCTGCTGGAAAGACATTCCGGAACAAATGAACACCTGGCAGATGTATCAGTCCTTTTTTCGAGAAAAGATCTTGTTCATGCTTCACTTAAGTCTGAATACCTTAATCGGGAGAATTTATACAGTGGATTGCGAAATAATATTCAGGGTTTGTTTTCAACACATGGTTTTACCATCAGGTTTTTCGGCAGTTTAATGAATTCAATTGATTCTGTTCTATCAACAAATTTCTTAAGACACCATGCAGAAGTATCAAAACAATTCAGATTTGTAGTAATCGGTATCCGGGAGGAAGCAGAACAAAATCACTGGCGTGATCAATCCAGTGATTCGCTTTTAACTAACAGCTTCCGTTATCAGCAATACGAGGTTTTCCTTACAAGTCCTGATACTGCAAAAAACAGGCTCCTGGTGAATTACAGGAACAGAAGAGATTGGTTGCCGGGAAAAAATATGCCGGATCCTGCCACCACAGGTAATGATCTTAATATCGGGGTACAGCTCAAAGCGAATCCTGTTAGCAAATTAAATTTACTCTTCACCTACCGGTTTCTTCAAATGAATGATACAACCCTGACAGGCACATTGTCAGATAAATCTTTACTTGGCCGTTTGGAACATACGCTCTCTGCATTCCATGGAACGATAAACACATCAACATTCTATGAAATCGGATCCGGGCTTGAATCAAAAAAAGAATTTACATACCTGGAAGTAACACCCGGGCAGGGCGTATACGCCTGGACTGATTATAACCGAAACCATGTTAAAGAACTTGATGAATTTGAAATTGCCTCATTTCAGGACCAGGCTGCTTATATCAGGGTATTTACCCCTACCAATGACTTTGTAAATGTATATACAAACCAGTTCAACCAGATGATACGTCTTGATCCTGCCGGATTATGGAAAGATAAAACAGGGATCAGAATGATGATTGCCATGTTTTCCGACCAGTTCGCATTCCGTATTGATAGAAAAAACACAACAAAAAACCTTCTGAGAAATATTAATCCTTTCGATCTTGATCTTAACAGCCCTGATCTGGTTACAATTTCCACTTCCGTCCGGAATAATCTTTCATTCAATAAAAACAACCGGATCTTTGGTGTGGATTATTTATTTCAACAAAATGTTAGCAGGATATTACTGGCAAATGGTTTTGATACACGATCAATTATTTCGAATGGTTTGAGATTCAGGTTATCAGCCGGTGCAAACCTGACTTTAATAAACCAGTCTGATGCAGGCAACAAAAGCTTCGAGTCAGAATTTTTTAAATCCAAAGACTATAATATATCCTTTATGAAAAGTGATTTTTCTCTTGAATACCAACCAGGCATCTTTTTCCGGATTATTACAAATTATATCTTTTCAGATGATAAAAACAGGAATGATGATGAGCATGCCATAAAGCATGATGTTGGAATTGAGATGAGGTATAATATTCTAAAGAAAGGTGTTATAACAGGAAAAATTAACTATATCAATGTGGATTACAACCAGGATCCTTATACGCCGGTGGCATATGAGATGCTCCAGGGTTTGCAGCCCGGCCATAATGGTATCTGGTCATTGTTGTTCCAGAGAACGCTTTCGGGTGGAGTAGAACTGAACCTCGAATATTCAGGAAGAGTCTTTGAGGATCAAAAAGTGATCCACCTGGGAAGTATGCAGGTGAGATGGAATTTTTAAGACCTGTTAAGCTAACATCAATGATTGTTGTGTCCCGGTTTTTTCAGCCGGGGCATTCATTTCACCAATCCTGGTGGCAGGATAATAATCAGACATTTAGGTTGCCTGACAGGCTTATTACCACTAAAAGTCCCTGCTTCCATCCGGCTGGTACTTATAATCAACTTTAACTTCCACATATTCTGCAACCGGGCTGTCATTCAATAGTTTTATCTCTTTGATCAGTAATTTTGCATATTTTTTACTGATTGTCTGAACTGTCCATATCTGGTTTATTGTTACTGAATCTGCGAGTGTAATAAAACCGGTCGTTGTTACTTCCAGATAGTTATCATACCATGATTTTGCTTCAATTGCATTGCCGGCTGTTTCATTCAGGAAAAAGGCTTCCTGGTTATCCGGACTGGTAAAGGTTACAATAAGATTCTGGTTAAGATCAATAAAATGTGTTACAACCAGATCGGGTATAACATCTGTTGTATGAGGATACGGTACATTATCACCTTTCTCAAATGAAAATCCAAGTGTATTGTAATCATCGCCTTGTTTAACCTTTTCGGATGTCAGGACCACTTCACCTTCATATTTGGGCTTATCCTCATCCTTTTTACACGATGTTAACAATATGCATGATATGAGTAAGCAATAATAAAATTTTTTCATGGCGGATTAAAACGCGGCCATCAGTAATTCGATATCTTTTGATGGTATACCAAAGTGTTTTCCAATAAAGTCATTGGTCAGAATGCCATTAAAAATATATACACCATTTCTGACACCGGCATTATCTTTAAGAAAGGTTGTGAGCCCGCCCGATTCTCCCATTTGTAACAGTAATGGTAGAAACACGTTACTAATGGCAATGGATGCAGTTCTGGCAACGCGTGACGGCAAATTCGGGACACAATAGTGTATGACTCCATGTTTGGTGAAGGCCGGATCTTGTTGTGTTCTGCATTCTGATGTTTCGATGCATCCCCCCTGATCGATGCTGATATCAATGATTACTGCTCCTTTTTTCATTTCCTTTACCATTTCCTCCGTAATCACATATCGGGGCCCTTGTTCAATGAGGTACATCGCTCCGATCAGCACATCAGCAGATCTGAGCGCCCTTGTCATGACCTTCTTATGAAAAACAGATGTATAGAGTCTTTGTCCTGTATTGTTCTGAAGTCGTCTGAGCCGGTGTACGGAATTATCGAAAACCTTTACCTGTGCCCCCAGTCCCAGTGCAGCTCTGACAGCAGATTCTGCCGCATTTCCTGCACCCAGTATGATAACCTCCGCAGGTGTGATGCCAGGAATCCCACCAAGCATAACTCCTTTGCCTCCTCTTACATTACTCAGATATTCTGCCGCTATTAATATCGACGTCGTGCCGGCAATCGTACTCATTGACCTGACCACAGGATGGCAGTTATGTTCATCTTTAATATTTTCAAAAGAAATGGCTGTTATCTTCTTTTCCATTAATTTCCTGATGAATTCCTCTGTCTGGCTATTCAAATGCAGGGATGATATGACTAACTTTTGATCCTGCAGCATCTCAATCTCCTCGAGTGTAAGGGGCGCTATTTTTAGAATAATATCCGATTGAAATACCCGCGTTTTTTCCTCAACAATCATCCCACCTGATTCACTGTAGTCGGTGTTCTGATAATTTGCAGATTTGCCGGCTTCCGACTCAATGATAACCTGGTGCCCCTGATCGATGAGTTGTTCAACTCCTTCAGGAGTAAGTGCCACACGGCTTTCGTTTTTATGATCTTCTTTCGGGATTCCAATAGTTAACTGTTTCCGTGATTTTTTAACCTCAAGCATTTCTTCTTGTGGTAAAAGGGTCGCTTTACCAAATGTAAAGCGTGTACCCGAGGATTCCTGCTGGGTCATGGCAGAATTGATTTATTAGGTTGTGGTTTGTCTAAAATAATACAATTCAGCGATTAAGTCAAATATATCTGCAAAGAGGAAAATTATTCAAAAATTTCAAGAATCCTGACAGATTTTTCATTAACCATCATGTGGACATGGATGGCCTCAGATGGTAAAATTGCCTGTATTTTATCGGCCCATTCAATAAAACAATATTGCCCGCTGTAAAAATAATCCTCATAACCAATATCATATGCTTCTTCCAGGTCTTCCATCCTGAAAAAATCAAAATGATATATCGGCCCGTAACGATCGGAAAAATATTCATTAATAATTGCAAAAGAAGGTGAACTGACAATTTCATTTACGCCCAGTTCACCGCACAAAGCCTTGATGAATGTTGTCTTGCCAGCTCCAAGTTTGCCATAAATAGCGAATATCCTCTTGTCAACATATTGTTCAAGAAATTCTTTTGCTACCTGCCGGATCGTTCCCGTGGATTTAATTATAAACCTGGACATGACAAATTCGGATTGATCAGATTGGATTCAGTACCGAAACCGGTACAAGCATTTCTTCCAAAGATATTCCACCATGCTGAAAGGTGTTTCTGTAATAATTGACAAATTGATTGTAATTATTCGGATAAACAAAGAAATCGTAATTCATCGCAAAAATATATGTTGAGCTGATGTGTGATTTTGGCAGATGGATCTCAGCCGGCTTTTTAATTTCGAAAACCTCTCCCGGATTATAATTTAAATTCTTCCCTTGTTTATAACGGATATTTGTTGTTGTTTCCCTGTCACCGATCACCTTCAATGGATTGCTTACCCTGATCGTACCATGATCCGTAGTAATGATCAGTTTGATACGGTTTATAGCCAGTTCTCTTATGAAATCAAGAAGATGAGAATGCCTGAACCATGACAGTGTAAGTGAACGGAATGAAGATTCATCATAGGCAAGTTCCTTGATCATCTCCATTTCTGTCCGTGCATGCGAGAGGATGTCCACAAAATTGAAGACTGCCACAGAAAGATCAAAGTTTAACAGGTCTTTAATATTATCCAGCAGTTTTTTTCCTGCTCTGGAATTATTGATTTTATCATATCTGACTCTTGTTTTCAGCCCAAATCGCTGAATTTGCTTTTGAAGCAATTGATCCTCCAGGAGATTTTTACCTCCCTCTTCATTTTCTTTTGTCCAGAGTTCCGGGAACAGATCCTCAATTTCCATGGGCATCAATCCGGCAAACATCGCATTCCGGGCATATTGAGTTGCGGTGGGTATGATCGAACAGAAAAGTTCTTCTGATTCAAGTCTGTATGATTCCTCAATGATTGGTAAGATTGACCTCCATTGATCGAGTCGAAGATTATCAATCAACACCACACAAACTTTCTCTCCATTATCTAGCGCCGGGAAAACTTTCCGTGCAAATACATTTTGTGACATCAAAGGTGTGTCTTTGGTCGGTTCGTAAAACCATTGAATATAATTGGCCTTAATAAACCTGGCAAATCCATTATTTGCATCCGCTTTCTGCATTTTTAATATCTCCTGTAAACCAGGATCTTTACCTGATCCGATTTCAAGTTCCCAGTAAGTGAGTTTTTTATAAACATCAACCCAGTCTGCAAAATGTCGGGCATTATTAATCAGCAAACTGATGCGGGTAAATTCAGCCTGATAAGCAGATGTCGTCTTTTCGGTAATAAGCCGTTTAGTATCAATATTCTTTTTTATCGTAAGCAAAATCTGCTTCGGATTTACCGGTTTAATAAGATAATCATCAATTTTCGATCCGATGGCTTCATCCATAATATTTTCTTCTTCACTTTTAGTGATCATAACGACCGGTAATGAAGGATTCAGTGCCTTGATCTGATTGAGTGTTTCCAGACCGCTGATACCCGGCATATTCTCATCCAGAAATAAAAGATCAATATTCCTTTCCTGAACAATCCGGATGGCAGCTTCTCCATTGCTTGCCGTTATGACTTCATATCCCTTTTCTTCCAGGAACAAAATATGCGGCATGAGTAAATCAATCTCGTCATCGGTCCATAAAATGGTGATCTTTTTCACAAGAAAATATTTAAGTTAAACGGCAGGTTATCAGTACATTATATTATCTGCTTTTATTACCTTTTGTAATACTTATCAAAAAACAACAGGTATTTATTCGCCACTTTATCCTGGATGAGTTTTTGGGAATTAGCCGGTGAGATAACAAATCTTGAAAAATCAGTCCCCCTGATCAATGCCATGATCTGCTCACTGGTTACAATCTGGTCAAAATAATTCCATGCATTCTCAAGGTTTTTAAAAGATTGAACCAGGATTAGTCTGTCATTATCAGCCAGGTTCTCACTGAGAACATCAAACGTTTTGTTGGGAAACAAATCAAGATTGAAATTAATGATCTCGAACTTAAGCTGGTTCAGATCAATCTCCTTTTCAACAATCAGACCAAAATAACAGGTGCCTTCAGGATCAAAGGTATAAATTTCCTCTGCCTCCTTTTTTTCTGTTTCTATTTTAACAACAGGATCGGATCTTTTAATAAAAGCAAGAATTTCTTTTGCACTTTCTGCAACTTCGTGGTTTGGATAAGTGCCTGTAATGGAATCGAGAGCTTCCGTAAATATCATAATATCCTGTGTCTGTCCTATTGAAAGCACCTTCAGGAAGGTAAACTGAGGGATCAGTTCATCATTCTTAAAAGTTATCAATGCATAATCCACATCCCTGATAACCTGATCATAGTTGCCCTGCTGGTAATTCCGGTAAGTAGCTTCGTAAAACCTGTTAACTTCATTTTCCTTCTCCATTAATTCATTAATGTAATTCGGGTTGGTCATTAACTGTGCCGTCTGGCTTTCCGGAAATTCCCTGATGATAGACTCTTTATAAAAATCAGACAATGTTTTTTCATTCTGCTTATTATAAATATCATACAAATTGTAATAGGCTGGAAGGGTGAATTCACTGTCAGGATATCTCTCAAGCAAATCCTTAAAAGTATTTATTGCTTCCGGATAATCCTTGAGGTCATTCAAATAAATTATGCCCGCATTGTAAAGGGATTCCCTGACCCTGCTTTGCGACAAATCCATCATGGAATCGGTGAGGGGGATATCCTGAAGATAAAATTCCCTCGCTTTATTACTCAGAATTTGTTTTATAACTTCTATTGAATCTTCAGCCTCAACATTTTCACCACCAATATCCCCAAATGATACTTCGCTCTTATTTTTTCTTCTCCAATTATCTTCAAGTTTCCTGTTCCCCCACTTCATCCTGAATTCCGGCTGACCGAATGATTTGGCAACTTCGTTGTAGAAATACCACTTCCCGCCTGTCTCGCTTGCCTGGTATCCTGAACGACCAGATTCGCTCAGGATCATCCTGTTGAACTGCGCATCCTGCATTTCCTGACTTTCCGTTTGTTGTGCCAGTTGTTCTTCCCGACGTACCCTGGCAATGATACTATCAATGACAACCAACCTTTGAGCCTCACTCATTCCTGCAAGTTTCCGGACACTATCTTCAAAATAAACCACCATCAGATTTTCCACCAGGTTCGAAAGACTTTTTGATTTTATCATGATTTCTTCATAATCAGGGTAATCTGAAGTCAATGATACAAGTGCACTATCATAAAAAAGTTTTGCTGCCTCGTAATTTTCACGGGCATAAAATATTTCTGCAAGTGTAAGGCAGGATTTTGTTTTCTGCTGATTGTTGGAAATGCTTTTCGCTGATGACAGTTTATAATATTCGATGGCTTCATTTATGTTTTTCTCCCTGTAAGAAATATTCCCTAACGCATAGTAGATCTGGTCCTGATATTCCCTGTTTTTCTCATCTTTTAGCATTTTATTCAGTTCGGCTTTTATCTCACGGCTCATGGCTGCTCCTTCAACAAAAACACTAGCTCTGTTAATGCGGGCATTAAAGCTCATCTCATAAGGAGGATGCATTTTGATTACTTCCTGGTAATATTTAGAAGCATCTTCCATGTTGCCAACCTGTTGATTTAACTGTCCCAGAATAAAAGCATACCGTAT
>CAZRHW010000078.1:0-7663 GCA_964599785.1 uncultured Bacteroides sp.
TTCAATCTGTTAGCAAGTAGCTTAATTTTTCAGAATAATGCTAATTTTAAATTTTCATGAAAGTATTAAATCTCATCAGCAGGATCATTGTCGGAGTAGTTTTCATTTTCTCGGGTTTTGTCAAAGCTGTTGATCCGCTTGGTTCAACTTATAAATTTTCCGATTATTTCAATGCTTTTGGCATCTCATTTCTCAATCCGGTTGCCCTTCCACTGGCCATCCTTCTGTCTTCCACGGAATTTCTGGTTGGTATTTCACTTTTATTTGGATACAGATACAGGCTTTCTTCCTGGATACTTCTGATTTTTATGTCATTTTTTACCGTCCTGACACTCATTCTTGCACTTACCAATCCGGTTTCAGATTGCGGATGTTTCGGGGATGCTATTATCATGACCAACTGGCAAACCTTTATTAAGAATGTTTGTCTTGTGCCCTTTACCCTCATTATATTCTTCTATCGCGGTAAAATACCGGCATGCTATTACCTCCTGAAAGAGTGGATTTTTATAGGATTTTACGCAGTCATCATCATCCTGCTTCAGATTTACAGTCTCAGGCATCTTCCTCCGCTTGATTTCAGGCCTTACAGCATCGGAACTTATATTCCTGAAAAAATGACGGTCCCTGAAGATGCACCAATAGATGAATATAGAATATATTTATATTATGAGAAGAACGGAACGGTTAAGGAGTTTACAGAAGAGAATTATCCTTGGCAGGATACGACATGGAAATTTGTGGAGAGTAAACACGCTCTTATAAAGAAAGGTTATGAGCCACCTATTCATGATTTTACAATGTATGATGATGATGGATATGATCATACTGAGATTGTACTTGCTGATGATGGCTATACCTTTTTACTGGTCTCTTACAACCTGGCCGAAGCTGATAAAAACGGACTGGAACATGCCAATTATCTGGCAGCATCAGCATACATGAATAATCACTCATTTTATTGTCTGACGGCATCTTCAAAGCCGGAAGTTGATGAAATATCCTCATCACTGGCACTTCAGTATTCCTTTTTTACAACGGATGAAATTGCCCTTGAAACGATCATAAGATCGAATCCCGGCCTGTTTTTAATAAAAGAGGGAGTGATCATCGATAAATGGAGTTACAGGGATTTTCCCGATCCTGAAGAACTGAACAGCATATACCTGGCACAATCATTAACAAAGTTGAGAAAGGATAGTGAGATAACCACGGTTTTCTATTTTGTAGCCTTTATTTTCCTGATTGCAATTTCAATCCGGTTCTTCTTTCCGGTCCGTTCTTTGGAATAATAACTATATTTCAATTTTTAAATTCAGATAAATACTAAAATCCCTTTATATGAGAAAAAAAATTGTTGCCGGAAACTGGAAAATGAACACCACTCTTAATGAGGGTCTCCAGCTTGCAATGGAAGTCAATAATCTGGTGGAAAATAATCCCGGTGAGGTTATCGTTATTGTTGCACCACCCTTTATTCATCTTTCTGAAATAAAAAAAGTCCTGACAGTTGTTTACCTGTCGGCACAGAACTGTGCATCCGAAACTAAGGGTGCTTTTACCGGGGAGGTTTCTACCGGTATGATTAAATCAACAGGAGCGCAATATGTGATCATAGGACATTCAGAACGGAGGACCTTATTCGGGGAAGATGATGAAACATTGTTTAAAAAAGTCGGGTTGGCCCTTGAATCGGAGTTGATCCCCATATTCTGCTGCGGGGAAAAATTGTCTCAGCGGGAGGAGGGTAAACATTTCAGAACTGTTCAGGAACAGCTTGCCTCGACCCTTTTCAAGCTGGATGAGAAGAATTTCAGGAAGATCATTATTGCCTATGAACCGGTCTGGGCAATTGGAACGGGACTGAATGCGACACCCGAACAGGCGCAGGAAATGCATGAATTCATCAGGGGATTGATTGAACAAAATTATAACCGGGACATTTCAGACGCTACATCAATACTTTATGGCGGAAGTTGTAAACCTTCAAATGCGAAAGAATTATTTGATAATCCTGATGTTGACGGTGGATTAATTGGCGGAGCATCGCTCAATGCAGGTGATTTCTTTGCCATCATCAGATCGGCCTGATCTGTATGATGATAAGTAATCAACAGGCACGCGGAAGGGAAAAGGTTCCCGGTTCACTAAATTCTTAACCCTATGAAAAGATTAATATTTCTGATTATTACTATCATATCCGGATGGTATATCGCCTGCTCCCAGGTTGTTACGAATTTTTCAGCGGAACCGGATCAATTCACCGGAGATCTCAGGAATTTTATGGGAACCGCCCTTTCGGCTGAAGAAAACATTATGCTGAATGATTTTATTACTACATGGGACAGTGGGATGGTTTCCATTGATGATAAAAATGAAATAATCCTGTTATCAAACAAACTCCTGCGCAAAAATGCCCGCCCCAAACCTCATTTCAGCCTGTTTATCACGGATTTACTTTACTTGTGGAAAAGTTCCCAGAGCGGGGATAGTTACCAGGCCTGGAAACAGGGACTTGAATTTCTTGCAGATGACCAGAACAGGCAGGTTACAGAGATTAATAAATATCTGGAGACCAGTATTAACCTGTTTCAGAAAAACATTCTCTGTCAGTCGACCTCCACACAATGGAAAGTTGATCAGCCGGAGTTCTATTTTGAATTCAAAGATTCATCAAGGATTATTTTCAAATCAACAACTTTAACCTGTAAGTTCCTTCGCGATAGTATCAGGATATATGAGACCCGGGGGATATTTTCACCCTATTCCCAAACCTGGTGGGGAGATGGAGGTATTGTGACATGGGAAAGATCGGGCCTCAGCAGAGATGAAGTGTATGCTGAATTAGGAAGGTATTCTGTCAATATGAGGCTATCGGAATATGTTGCCGACTCAGTCACCTTTTACAATAATATCTATTTCAGTTTTAACATGTATGGACGGCTGGAAGAAAAGGTTGAATCATACAATTCTGCTGAAAGTGTGAATTACCCCAGGTTCGTTTCTTACCAGGACAACTATATTGTCAACGATATATTTCCCAATGTGAATTTCAGAGGGGGATTATCGATGCTCGGGTCAGATCTGGTTGGATCAGGAACAAAATACAGCAAGGCAAGATTATTATTCCTCAGGAATGATTCCATTAAACTTGTTGCATATTCAGAATATTTTGCCTTTCAGCCCACGAGGTTAAAGGGTGTTGGTGCGGAAGTATCCATTCCTATTGGTATGGATTCTATCTATCACCCTCATCTTGGCATGAATTACTTCAAGGGAGAAAATATTATTTCTCTATACAGAGGCGAAGATTTTCAGTCGCAGTCACCTTTTTATAATAACTATCATAAGGTTGAAATGAATTTTGACCAGCTTCGCTGGAAACTTGATGAAAACCGTATCCTTTTTAAGTCGAGAGAAGGTGCCGCTTCAGGACTGGCAAATTTTCAATCGGATAATCTGTTCGATGCCAGGTTATATGTCAGGTTACAGGGTATTGATGAAGCCAATCCCCTGGCATTGTTACGCCGTTTTTCAGAACAACAGTTTTCAGTATCATTTAAAGGAGTTGATTTTGCAAAATTCATCAGAGCACGGCATAACCAGGTACAGCAAATGCTCAAACGGTTGTCTACGCTTGGATTTATTATCTATGACCTTGAAGATGATATGGTAACAACCCGTCAAAAACTGTACGATTGGGTTTATGCAAGTGTAGATTATATTGATTATGATGTTATTAACTTCATTTCAGAGACCCAGGCTCCCCTGGAAAATGCAAGCCTTGACCTGTCAACTTATGATCTGTCTATTAACGGAATCCCTGTCATCAGGCTGAGTAATGCCCAGAATGTTATCATATATCCTGAAAATGCAACCATCATCCTTAAAAGAGACAGGAGTTTTCAATTTGATGGTGTTATTGCGGCGGGACTTTTTAACTTTCATGGTAAAAAATTCTTTTTTGATTATAAGGATTTTAATCTTGACCTACAGGATATTGATTCACTTACCCTCAGGGTAAAATCTGAAGATCTGGATGCGTATGGCAGGGCTACCTTGCTGAACATTCAAAGTATTATTGAAAATATGACGGGTGAGCTGCTGATTGACCAGCCCGATAATAAATCGGGACGGGAAAATTATCCGCAGTACCCTGTATTTACAAGTAAGGAAAACGCATTTGTCTATTATGATGATCCCGACATTCAGGGTGGTGTGTATGATAAAGATGATTTTTATTTCGAAATTTATCCGTTTACTTTTGACAGTCTGGATAATTTTTCAAAAAACGGATTAAGGCTCGACGGCCGTTTTGTATCTGCAGATATCTTTCCCACTTTTGAGCAAACCCTCCTGATCCAGGAAGATAACTCTTTGGGATTCAAGCATATTACAGGACCTCCCGGAATGGAACTTTATGGAGGAAAGGGTAAATATTTTGATCACCTTGAAATGAGCAACAAAGGATTAATTGGCTCAGGGTGGTTTGATTATCTGACATCTACCGGAAAATCGGAGAGTTTGATGTTTCACCCGGATAGTATGTTTGCGACCCTTTCTGAATTTGAGGTCAGGAAACAGCTTGCTGGAGTGCAATACCCCGCGGTAAAATCAAGAAACAACAAAATGGTGTTTTATCCATATGAAGATCAATTGATTGTCGAAAAAGGAAGCCAGCCTTTCACAATCCTGAATGACAGCACATATCTTGATGGGAACCTTTTTCTTACATCTTCCGGGCTGACAGGTTCCGGTAAGATGGAACTCACAAATTCCGTATTAGCTTCAGATGAATTTACCTATACTGCTTATATGTTTGATGCCGACACGGCAGATTTTAAGCTTAAGTCACTTCACACCGACGGTTTTACCCTGGTCACTGAAAACGTGAATGCTCATGTTGATTTTGAAAGTCAATCCGGCTTATTCAGGACAAATGAGGAATTTACACTCGTTGAGTTTCCTGAGAATAAATATATCAGCCATCTTGATCTGTTCATCTGGGATATGAATGAGACGGTTTTAGAGATGGGAGTAAGCACAACCCGTGAAGGACCACCGGAAATATATACCACTGCTGACGGAGAGGAAGACCTCATCGGACCGAGATTTATATCTATCGATCCTTTGCAGGATTCTTTGAGTTTTGTTTCGACAAAGGCCCTTTACGACTATCAGAAAAATCTGATCATCGCTTCTAATGTGACATTCATCAAGGTAGCCGATGCTTATGTATATCCAAAAGACGGGCAGGTCATTGTTAAGCCCGACGGTTATATGCAAAAACTTGAAGAATCACAGATCCTGGCTAATCGTCAATCCAAACTTCATACAATCTATAATGCTTCAGTTGAAATACTGAGCAGATTGAAATATAACGGAAGCGGGAATTATGATTATATTGATGAAACAGGTGAAAAGCAGATGATCTTCTTCGATAAGATCCAGGTCGACGATTCGATCAATACCATTGCTTCCGGGATGATTGATGAGACACA
Source organism: uncultured Bacteroides sp. (assembly GCA_964599785.1). GTDB lineage: Bacteria > Bacteroidota > Bacteroidia > Bacteroidales > SM23-62 > LJUQ01. Next base: position 5,502 of record CAZRHW010000078.1, read on the forward strand.
GGAATTTACGCTGAGTCCATATTATGGCTTCCAGGGTAAAGTTTCCCTGTCTGCGCCCAAACCATTTATGACATTTAATGGGGGAGCACAAATCTTCCACGATTGTGAACAGCTCGAAAAAAATTATCTGAAGTTCGAATCAGAAATAAATCCCCTGGAAATTTATATCCCCGTTACGGAACAGCCATATGATATTAATATGAATTCGATTTATTCGGGAATTTTCATCACACGTGATTCCTCGCATGTCTATCCCGCATTCTTCAGTAAAAAGAAATTACCGAGTGACAGGTATATCATCACTGCAGATGGATACCTGTATTACGAAAAGGAAACAGAAGAATACAGGATATCAGGCATGGATAAGCTGCATAATTTTAATCTGCCCGGTAATTGGCTCCAGCTTCCACGGACGAGTTGTGTTGAATATGGAGAAGGAGATATTGATCTTGTGGTTCGTCTGGGACAGGTAAGCCTTTCCTCCATCGGAAATGCGGAACACAATATGAATACAGGGGAAAGCACTCTTGGAGCCATCATCGCCATGGATTTCTTTATGTCTGATGAGGCTTTTAGCATCATGGCACAGGAAATTGACAGTCTGCAGGGACTTGAAGCTTTCGATATGACGGATGGAACATATGTGAAACGAATCTCGGAGATGATCGGCACGGATCGTACTGAAAGACTACAGGCCGAACTCGGACTCTATGGGGCCTACCAGGGGATACCCCAGGAGCTCAGACATACATTATTTTTCTCCAAAGTAGATCTCGTCTGGAACCAGGAAACCAGGTCTTACAGGTCAACCGGCAAAATAGGGATCGGAAGCATTAACGGGCACCAGATACATAAAATGGTGGATGGTCATATGGAGTTATCAAAACGGCGGAGCGGTGATCTTTTTGATCTTTATCTGCAGCTCGACAATAATACGTGGTATTACATCGGTTATACACGGGGAGTCCTTCATGTTCTTTCATCAAACCGGGATTTCAATCTGGTTATCAGTAACATGAAGACCAGCCAGAGACAATTGAAGACAAAACGTAATGAAGAACCATACATATTCGTTGTTACGACGGCACAAAAAAAGGAAATGTTCCTGAGAGGTCTTCGCGACAGCAGTGAAGAATAAATCTGTCATCTCCTGCGTGCCAGATCTCATCAACCTCACTGAAGGTCTCAGATAGCCGGGGATCTAAATAATCATGGGTGTCTGATAATAATCCGATTTTCATGGGGTTTATTCGTTTTTCGCTCCTAAATAGTTAAATTTAGGATAAAAATCTATTCATGCACTTTTTTTACCTGCCGGAGATTACCGGAGAAGAAGTGATATTAAGCCCGGAGGAATCGAAACATTGTACCCGCGTTTTAAGGCTGAGGAAGAATGATTCAATAAACCTTGTCAATGGAAAAGGAAGCCTGTACCGTGCTGTTTTGATTAAACCGGATCCGGCAAATTCTGTTGTAAGGATCATAGAAACAATCAGAGAGTATAAAAAAAGGAATCACCATCTTCATATTGCCATAACTCCAACAAAAAAAGCTGAACGGTTTGAATGGTTTCTTGAGAAAGCTACCGAGATTGGAATTGATGAAATAACTCCACTGGTTTGTTCCAGATCAGAGCGTCTGAATATAAATATTGAAAGGGCTTCCAGAATAATCATAGCAGCCATGAAACAATCTCAGCGGGCTTATCTCCCACAACTAAATCCTTTGAAAGACTTTCATAATTTTCTTGCAGAAACAACATGTAAGTCAAAGATTATTACACATTGTAATTCACAGGATCTTCCGGTTATCACAAATGATCTGATACCCCGTGCTCCTGTCGCTATTATGATTGGCCCGGAAGGAGATTTTACTCAGGATGAAGTGAATCAGGCAATATACCAGGGATTCAGGGAAGCCAGCCTGGGGCATTTTGTATACAGAACGGAGACTGCAGGTATCATGGCCTGTCACCTGTTTAACTTAATATATGAACAATAACAGAAATAGCTGCCTTATCGAAATCAAGACAGCCATTTCCATTCATCATTTAAGTTCGCAGACTTTCCTAAAGCTGACAAATCCGGTTCATTATCTTCTTTACAACATCCTGATCAACCTCGTAAATAAGATGATCAAGCAAATCCCACACTTCCTGGTAC
>CAZRHW010000079.1:0-7658 GCA_964599785.1 uncultured Bacteroides sp.
AGCATTCTTGACAAGGTTAATCAAAATCTGAGTGATTAATTCCGTATCTATATTAAGTATAATTATTTCAGAACTACTGACAGATAATTCAGTTTTTCTTTTTCTAAGTTCATCTGACATAAGGTTCACAACGTTTTGAAACAATTCTTCGGTTGATACCAGCCCGATCTCCATTTTTGGTATCTTGTTCAATTGCCTGAAGCTATTCACAAATGCAAGTAACCCCCTGGTTCTTTTATGAACTGCCGATAACCCCGAATTTAGTTTTTGATACAATTTGGTGTTCCGCCCGGTTTTTTCAAGCTGGTCAAGCATGGTATTCGTAAGCGTGTGTATGGGTGTCACCGAGTTCATAATCTCATGTGTAAGAACCCTGATCAGTTTCTGCCATGCCTCGAGTTCTCCTTCTTCCATTTCATTCCGGATATCCTGAAGGGAAATAAGATTAACAGGTTTCCCGGAAATCTTTAAATGGGCTGCATTGATTGAAAGCCTGACGATTCTGCCGTTATCCCGGATTGTCAGAAGCCGTGGGCTTCCCGGCTTAATGAACCTCAGAACATCAGGCAGATCCGGGTGAATTGTTCCGAGTTTATCGATTTGTCTATAAAAAACCGTTCCGAGGATTTCTTTTGCTGCCCTGTTAAATATTGTTATATTCCCATTATCATCGTATGAGATCAAACCGGTATTGATATGTTCAACTGTACTCCTGAAATAGTTATGCTCTGCCTCCTTTTCCTTTCTTGCCATCCTGATCACATCAATGATCTGGTTATAGGTGAGGTTAAGTTTTTTAAAGCTTCCTCCCGCATGTGAAATGCTTACTTTATCGAGAAATTTCATTGAAAGCAAAAAAACATCCAGATCGCGGTTGGTTTTGTTAACATACCATATTAAATATGATACCTGTAGGATCCATATAGTAATTAAACTGCCCTTTGTAACCATCAAATGATCTCCGGTGATCAGGTAAATTGCTGCGGTTCCCATAAATGATATCAGGACTACCTGTATCATCACTGAAATGCTAAATTGGTTAGTTTTCATACTTCTTCAGTTTATTATACAAAGTTCTCCGGCTGATATTTAATTGCCTGGCTGACCGTGAGATATTACCCCCGTTTTTCCGGATTGTTTCCAGGATGAATTCCTTTTGTTTGTCTGCCAGATTTCTTATCCCGGAGTTTCCCTCCGGGTGAGTGACAGATTTGAAAAGGAAATCCCTTTCCATCAGTATATTGTCATCTGTCAGGATAACCGCTTTTTCAAGTGTATGCTGCAACTCCCTGATATTCCCCGGCCAGGTATGTTTCATCAGTTTATTCATTCCGCTTCGTGATACACGCAGGGATACCCTTTTATATTTTTCACTCAGTTTCTCCAGAAAATAATTTACGAGCAATGGCAGATCCTCAATTCTCTCACGAAGGGGTGGCAGGTCGATCTGGATCGTATTGAGCCTGAACAAAAGGTCCTCACGGAATGTATGATCGGCAATCATCCTGTCCAGGTCCCTGTTTGTTGCGGATATGATTCTTACGTCGACAGGAATGGGATGATTGGACCCCAGTCTGGTAACCATCCTGTTTTCGAGAACAGATAGTAATTTGGACTGCAGGTTGGGGGGAATATTAGCCACTTCATCCATGAACAAGGTACCCCCCGAAGCAATCTCAAAGCGCCCCGGTTTATCTTCTTTCGCATCTGTGAACGCTCCCCGGACATGACCAAACAACTCACTCTCAAACAGCGATTCGCTGAGTGATCCAAGATCAACTCCCAGGAAAACCTCGTTTTTCCTCTCCGATTTCATGTGAATTGCCCGTGCTGCCAGTTCTTTTCCCGTGCCGTTCTCACCCAATATCAGCACATTTGTGTCAGTCAGGGCAATCCTGTCGATCAGCTGCAGAACCTTTTTCATGACAGGGGAATGGCCTGTAATCAATTGATGATCCTTTTGTAAACTTTCATTGAAATGTTGCTGCTTCCGTTTGAGAGAATTGACTTCATGACGTGATTTGCTGAGCTGCATAGCAGCTCCTATCGTGGCCAGCAACTTATGATCGTTCCATGGCTTTTGAATGAAATTCACTGCCCCTTCCCTCATGGCGCTTACAGCCAGGTCAACATCACCATATGCCGTAATAAAAATGATAACAGCTGAAGGATCTATATATTGAATGGATTTCATTAATGAGATACCCTCCTTACCGGACATGGCCCCCGGCCTGAAGTTCATATCAAGAATAAACACATCAACGGCTTCCTCCTGCATATGTCTTAAAACTTTACCCGGGTCTTTCTCAGTTAAAACACGACTGAAATGCTCTTCCAGGTACATTTTTAAAGCAACAAGTATCTCTTCGTTATCGTCAGCAATCAATATCGTACCTTTGGTTTTCATAAGAAACATATATTATATAGTATAGAAATGCGTAATGCAATTAAATAATGTAAGTTGTCAAATATGAAACTCTTATAAAAAGCCTTCCTGTGGCCCGGATTTATAATAAGCCGATTATAAATATCATAAATCTTAATAACATAACGCATTGTGCGATTGAAAGAACCAGGTAATTGAATCATAGATTTTTTTATAGAGCCGCGGCGCGACTCTATAAATTCCTCATTATCAATATCATCGATTTAATTGCACAACTCGTTAATAACTTAATATGTTCAGATAGAATTCAGAAAAGATAAATAAGCGAAAATCCGTTTAGCAAATGAGCCTTTACTTTCCCAGAAATACAGCCTTTTGCAAATGTAAATATTTTATACAATATTGTAAAATTAATTCACACTTTTTATAATTACTAATTTCCAATAAATCTCTCATTTATTTATGTTTATGAATTCAGGCACGGCAATTGAGATAATTTAATACAAACAAATAGTTTTTACCATGATTAAAAATTACCTCACCATATCCCTGAGATTATTCAGAAGGAATAAAATATATTCTTTCATAAATATAATCGGATTTTCCATCGGACTTGCCGGCTTTTTACTGATCATGATATTTATACGGCATGAATTGAGTTATGACAAATTCTGGGATGATTACCAACGGATTTATCGGGTGACCCGGTCATGGTACAATGAGGACGGAGCACAGAACCTTCACCTTGCAAGGGTTGCAGCTCCCATAGGTCCGCTTCTGGATGCCGATTATCCCGATCTCCTTGAAGAAGTGGTTAGAACGCTGGAATGGTCACCAGTGATCAGGATCGGTGATGATCTTTTCAGGGGTGATTATATGTTCTTTGCAGAAGAAAATTTCTTCAGGGTATTCAATACCGGCTTCATCAGGGGTGATCCTTCAACAGCATTAAAAGAACCGTTGACCATGGTGATATCGGAAACGACTGCAGAAAGATTTTTTGGTGATGAGGATCCTGTGGGCAAAACCGTTGAGACACAGGAAGCGGGTACAGTTACTGTTACGGGAGTGTTCAGGGATATCCCACAGAACACACACTTCAAATATGATATTCTTATATCATTTATTACCCTTGAGTATTATTATGGTAAGGAGAATATGATGCGTGACTGGAGTGGAAATAACTACATCACCTATCTTAAATTCTCAGCCGGCACACCTCCTGATCAGCTGAAAGTCCAAATTGACGATTTTATTGACCGCCATCTCCCGTCAACTGAATACGCTTCTGAAAATCCTGATTATAGACCCAGTGAATCCACCCGGCTTCATCTTCAAAAAATAACTGATATCCATTTAAGGAGCCATCTAAGTACCGAACTTGAATCCAACGGTGATATCAGGAATGTGTATATTTTTTCAACGGTTGCCCTGTTTATCCTGCTTATCGCCTGCATGAATTTTATTAATCTGTCGACTGCCCGGTCTGCTATCAGGGCAAAAGAAGTTGCCGTCAGGAAGGTTGCAGGTGCAGGGAAAAATAAGCTTGTCTTCCAGTTTTTATTTGAATCTGTTTTACTGACATTTCTTGCATTGATTATTGCCGTTGTGGCAGTGGATTTTTTATTGCCGGTATTCAGCAATTTAATTTCCAGGGAACTTAGTTTTTTTGAAGGAAGCCGTATCTCTAACTCTGCTTTAATTATTTTAATTGGGCTCCTGGTTGGTTTGTTATCCGGATCGTATCCTGCCTTTTACCTCTCACGTTTCGCACCGGTAAAGGTATTGAAAGCCGCTTTCGATCCGGAAAAATCCTCCTTGTCCCTGAGAACGATCCTCGTCTTTCTGCAGTTTGCTATTTCCATTGCCCTGATCATAAGCATGGGTATCATCGGGAAACAGATTGATTATATTCAAAACAAAGACCTGGGGTTCAACCGGAAGAATGTACTTGTAATTGGTGCCAACCAGGACATCCTGAATAATATTGAAATATTCAAACAAAAAATGCTTGAAAATCCTGGTATTTCAGGTATTACATCGGCCCGGCTCATACCATCTGATAACCTTATCAATTCAGGTGGTTGCCGGACACTGGATGGTGAAAACCCGGGTCCGATCCCGTTCAGGGTAGCTATGGTAAGTATGGACTATGATTACTTTGAGAATTTTAAGATTAAAATTCTTGCCGGCAGAAACTTTTCCAGGGAATTTCCAACTGATGATTCCCTGGCTTTTATGCTTAATGCTGAAGCTGTAAAACAACTCGGATGGGGCAATCCTGAAAATGCTGTCGACCGTCCAATTGAATATGGCGGCAGGAGGGGAACTGTGATCGGTGTAGTTGATGATATCTGCTTCGAATCACTGCATAATAAGATAACACCGATCATATATTTTGTCAGTCCTTCTCAAAACTACCAGTTATGCCTGGTCTTAAAAGATGAAGGGATGGAAGAAACCATTCAATATATCAAAAAAGTCTGGGAGGAATATGCACCCGGTGATATTTTTGATTATACCTTCCTTGATGAAAGATACGAGGGAAAGTACAGGACAGAGTTTCAGCTTGGTAAAGTGATGTTAATATTTTCTGCGTTTGCAATATTAATAGCCTGTCTCGGATTATTCGGATTATCTTCATTTTTAGCCGAGCAGAAGACCCGTGAAGTTGGTATCAGGAAGATCATGGGAGCTTCGGTATTGAGGATCACCACTCACCTGAGTATCGAATTTACCCGTTGGGTATTGATTGCCAACATCATAGCATGGCCGGCAGCATATTTTATTATGAAAAGGTGGCTTGAAAATTTCGCCTATCATGTTAACATTCCATGGCTGGTCTTTTTCCTCGCGTTAATCATTTCTTTAGCTATAGCTGTCTTTACCGTTAGTTTCCAAACGATCAGAAGCGCATTTAGAAATCCTGTTGAGGCTATTAAATACGAATAAATTGATTCATTATCGTTTATTATAAATTATTGCCCTGAAACATTGATTTCAACCACACCCTTTAGCAGTCCTTCCGAAGCAGCTTCCACTTTTACATGACCGGGTGAGTTCCCTGACTGAATGATCAACTGGCATTTCCCGTTAAACAGATGCCGCTGCCAGTTTCCATCGGTGCACTTATCCTGTTCATGGCTGCTGGGATCGCCGTTGCCGACACCAATAATTTTTGCATTCCCGGTGACAGAAAATTTAATCAGGTTACCGGCATCCGGCACTTCCCTTCCCTGTTTGTCCTTTACAGTTACATTCACGACAGTAGCATCCCTGCCATCAGCGACAAGTTTAATCTGATCAGGAACCAATATAACCTGGTACGGATCGCCTGTTGTTTCAACAGTTGCCTTAATCTTCCTGCCATCCTTCAATGCAATAGCTTCAAGCCTGCCGGGACTGTAGATAACATCCCATTCAAGGTGACTGTTACGCGGCATTTCTTTCTTTCCTAAACTCTTACCATTTAAAAATAATTCGACGCTTTCAGCATTGGTATTTACCCAGACATCAATGGTATCCCCTTCCCTTCCTTTCCAGTTCCAGTGTGGAGAAATATGCAGAACATCCTTATCGGTCCACCATGACTGGTAATAGTAATAAATATTTTTCGGGAATCCGCACATATCCATAATCCCGAAATGTGAATTGATATTTGGCCACCTGTAGGGTGTGGGCTCTCCCCGGTAATCCAGTCCCGTCCAGACAAATCCACCCATGAACCATTCACGTTCAGCGGCAATTGTCCACCATTCCTCTGCAAGGGAAGACCACCATGGATGGGTTAGATCCTGGTCCGGAACATAACCTTTAACCGTATCTTTTTCATAAACTCCCCTGGTTGTCACGGTACTGCCCATTTCAGTACCCACGGTGGGTTGTTCAGGGTGATCCCTGTGATAATCGTCGATTGCCTGTTCCCGGTAGTTAAATCCTCTTACAGGAATAACTTCATTAATACCACTATATATATTCGGAAGATCTGCTGCATACGTACATGTACGGGTCGGATCAAGCTGATTCAGCCTGGCCATCATGCTCAACGCTATTCGCTTCCCGATATCTGTCCGCTGCACCCATCCCTCTTCATTCCCTATTGACCACATAAAAACGGACGGGTGATTCCGGTCACGAAGTACCAGTCTTTCAAACTGGCTCATATATTCAGGACTGCTATTGAGCAACCGTGTTTCATCCATCACAAGCATTCCAAGGCTGTCACAGGCATCGAGTAATTCAGGGGTTGGTGGATTATGGCTGGTTCGATAGGCATTCACGCCCATTTCTTTCAGCAACCTGATGCGATAATACTGCAGGTAGTCAGGAAGGGCGCTGCCCACCCCTGCATGATCCTGGTGACAATTCACTCCATATATTTTAACAGCTTTCCCATTCAGGAATAATCCCGATTCACTGTCGATACTGATGGTCCTTATTCCAAAACGGGTTGTAACAACATCAACTACCTGGCTTCCTGATTTTACGATTGTTACTATCCTGTACAGATAAGGATCATCCAGCGACCATAACCGGGGTTCCTTCAGTGTAACTGTCTGATTAATGGTCTGTCTCCCAATAACATTCAAATCCATAAATACTTCATCAGTTTTTCCTGCTGTGTTTCCGTCATGATTTGTAATATATGAAAAGACCGAACAACCGGACGGATGCAGATCCTGGTTTTCAACTGTCGTTTCAATGGTTATGATGGACTGATTTCCCCCGACATCTGTATGAACAAAAACGCCATCTGACGGTATGTGTATATTGTTACATTGAATCAGCCAGACATGGCGGTATATACCGGCACCCTCATAGAACCAACCCTCGTATTGTGTTGCATCTACGCGGACAGCCAAAACATTATCCCCGTCAAAATTCAAATAGTCAGTAATATCATATGCGACACCGATATAACCACTTTTATTATTACCAAGATAAAATCCATTGATCCAGATCTCGCTGTCCCTGTAAATACCGTCAAACTGAATAATAAAACGCTGACCGGCACCTGTTTCATCGACAGTGAAATGTTTCCTGTACCATCCGATACTTGTTTCGGGGAAGAGGCCCCCCACGGGTTTATAGCCATGTGCCATGACATCAAAATTGTCGACATTTACGAAAGGAAGTTCCACAGCCCAGTCATGTGGCAAATCAACATCACGCCAGGTACTATCATTAAAGCGGGGATGTATGGCAGTGTTTCTCCCCTCCCCTGTTTTAGCAAAAATTCTTGCAATTGAATAATTAAAATCTTTGCTGGCGT
>CAZRHW010000080.1:0-7641 GCA_964599785.1 uncultured Bacteroides sp.
TAGAGGTGTACCGCACATGCGATGCACGGATCAAATGAGTGTATGGTTCTCAGGATCTCGAGTGGCTTCTCCGGGTCTGCAACAGCAGTGCCGATCAGGGAAGCTTCATAGGCGGAACGCTGTCCGGCGCCATCACGGGGTGAGGCATTCCAGGTGCTGGGAACCACCATCTGGTAATTATCGATCAGTCCGTCCTTAACGACAATCCAGTGTGAAAGGGCTCCCCTCGGTGCTTCAGACAGGCCGATTCCCTTTGCGACGGGAGGCCACGTATAGCGTCTCCATAAAGTATTGTTGAAAGTCTCGCTCTCCCCGTTTTTTAAGTTGACCAGCAGTGAATCATAGAACTCATGTGCCCATCCTGCGACCAGGACGGTCTCCAGTCCCCTGGCCGCAGTTCGTCCAAGGGTTGAGAACAACGCCTCGACAGGTACATCCAGTTTCTGAAGTGCCCGGTCCACCACCTCTTTGAATTCATCCCTGCCTGATGCATATCCCACAAGCATCCTGGCGAGTGGCCCGACTTCCATAGCCTTTCCCCTCCACCTGGGGGTTTTTAACCAGCTGTACTTTTCCTCCACATTGAGGTGTTCGTAAGGAGGTTCAGGACCGGTATAGTTCAGGTTGGTTTCTCCTTCCCAGGGATGTTTGGCATCACCGGTTGTATAGTCATAGTAAGAGTGAGCGATCTGTTCCTGGATCTGTTCCGGATCGGAAGCATCCAGTGAAATCACCTCGGCAAGGTTGCGGTCAAGGATAATTCCCCTGGGGAACTTATATGCATCCACATCTGCAATGCCATTGACAGGAAGGTCACCAAATGCAAGATAGTTGGTCAAGCCTCCTCCGATGGCTCCCCAATCCTTGTAAAAGGAAGCTATGGCCATCAGGTCAGGGATATATACCTGTTCAATGAAGGTTTGGGCATCGGTCAGCAATTTACCGACCATGGCCAGTCTCTCCGCATTGATGGTATTGCTGTTGTCCAGGTTAAAGGAGCAGGGAATACCCCCGACAAGGTAATTGGGATGGGGATTCTTGCCTCCGAAGATCGAATGGATCTTCACGATCTCCTTTTGCCATTCCAGGGCTTCAAGATAATGCGCCACACCGATAAGATTCACTTCAGCGGGGAGCTTATAGGCGCCATGCCCCCAGTAACCGTTGGCAAAGATGCCCAGCTGACCGCTTTCAACGAACTTTGTCAGCCTTTTCTGAAGATCGGAAAAGTAACCGGGGGAGCTTTTGGGCCAGTTTGAGATACTCCCTGCCAGCTCAGAGGTTGCTCCGGGATCTGCATTCAGGGCCGATACCACATCCACCCAGTCCAGTGCGTGCAGGTGATAAAAATGAATGACATGATCCTGCATGAACTGGGCACAGAACATCAGGTTCCTGACCAGGTCGGCATTTGGCGGGATTACTATTCCCACTGCATTTTCTACTGCCCTTACGGAAGAAAGCGCATGTACTGTAGTGCATACACCGCAGATCCTTTCTGTGAATGCCCATGCCTCACGCGGATCTCGGCCTTTCAGGATGATCTCCAGCCCGCGGACCATGGTACCGGAACTGAAGGCATCCACGACCATGCCGTCCTCGATCTCGGCTTCGATCCTGAGGTGGCCCTCAATTCGTGTAATGGGATCAATTACAATTCTTTTTGCCATGATTTGGATCTTAAGATTTTTTGATTTATTCCGGAATTTCCGCCATACGGGTGTAGAAGCCGCCACCATCCCAGAAATTGGCCTCGGCACATCCGATGCAGGGATGTCCGGACTGGATCGGAAAACTCACACCGTCGTTCCATTTCATGATCCCACAGGCGTTATAGGTGATGGGACCTTTACAGCCTAAAAAGTAAAGACAGTAGCCTTTCTTGGTGTTGGCACTATCGAACGATTCAAAAAGACCCCTGTCACAGAAGGTTCTGCGATAACAGGTATCATGCACCCTGCTGGAATAGAAGGCTTTCGGTCTCCCCAGTTCATCCAGCTCGGGTATACTGTCAAAGGTCAGCATGTGTACCACCACTCCGGTCATGACATTGGCGATGGGGGGACAGCCCGAAATATTGATAAAGGAACCACCCTGGATCACGTCCTTTACGGGTTTTGCACCTGTGGGATTGGGTGAAGCAGCTGCAAGTCCGCCAAAAGAGGCGCAATTACCAAGTGCTATGATCACTTTCGCACCTGCTGCAGCCAGTTGCAGGTCATCCAGTGCGTTTTTACCTCCTGTGGTGCAGTAACCTGCATTGTTTGTGGGTACCGATCCTTCAACCATCAGGATATAGTTGCCCTGATGTTTTTCTATGGTATCGTGAAATGATTTCTCTGCCTGATAGCCGGAGGGAGCCATCAGCGTTTCTGTATAGTCCAGTGAGATACAGTCAAAAACAATATCTGCGATCACCGGATGAGAGGAGCGGATGAATGATTCACTGCAGCCGGTGCATTCCTGAAAGTGCATCCAGAGCACCGGGATACGCGTTTTTGTCTCCATTGCCTTTACCACCTGGGCAACACCGGATGTTTCGAGTCCCAGCATGGCCGCCATGGTACCGCAGAACTTCAGGAATTCCCGGCGGGAGAATCCCTGACTACGAATTTCCTCATAGACCGTTTTCGAAGTTTTGCTCATAACTAACGGGTAATTTTTCAGTTAATATTAGCTTCAGTTTTCCTGTGACCAGGAAGCGATCTCCCAGCTTGACATTCGGATCATAGGGGATCTGAATGATTATTGAACCAGATTTGCATACCAATTTGATAACTGATGCATCCTCAGAATATATTACCCCTGCAACTTCACCGTAGAAACGATAGGTATTTGAGTCCCCTCTCTCCATCATGCCAGCATGATTAATCGCGATGTTAAAGCAATAACAGTGCCATATGCTGTTGATGGGCATAAATAATGTATTAGCCTGATAAAGAGTTGATTACAAAGATATTATCGAAAATCGAATGAAAAGGTTGAAGCGCTTTTATGCAAAATTTATAGAAATCCGCAATAATACTTGCGGAAATCCGCAACTATGATCCTTCATTACAATCGCCTTTTGTTTTTTGATATTTCTTCCATCTGTCCCTGAAAGTAGAGAGTCTGAGATGAAGCAATTGGGCTGCCTGCGACTGATTTCCTTCGGATACTGCCAATGCTTCCAGGATCAGTTTACGTTCTATGCATGAAAGGATCTGATCCAGGTACATTCCTTTGGCATTGAAGCAGACCGTACAGTCACCGATTATCTTTTCAAGGGGATTGTTGTCCTTTATTTCAGGGGGGAGTTCATTCATTGTGATGTTATCCTGCGCAAAAACCGTGGCCCGCTGGATGACATTACGCAACTCACGTATGTTACCCGGCCAATGATAGCTTTCCATGCATTTCAATGCATCCTGACAGATCTGGATCTTTTTATTCGGAGCATACCTGCTTGCAAAATAATTGCATAAGATTTCAATATCATCAGTCCTCTCTCTGAGGGGAGGTATCTCGAACCTCACTACATCGATCCTGTATTGAAGATCTGACCGGAACATTTCTGCCTTCACAAGGTCGTTCAGGTTTACTTTTGAAGATGAAATCAACCTGATATCAATGGGCCTTGTTTCCGTACCACCAATCCGTATTAACTCCTGTGACTCAAGAACCCTTAATAATTTACTCTGAATCTCGACTGGGGTATCGTCGATATCATCCAGGAAAACGGTGCCCCGGGTGGCCATTTCAAACAGTCCGGGTTTCGAATTGACCGCGCTTGTATATGCACCTTTTTCATGTCCGAATAACTCGCTGGCCATCAGGTCAGGAGGCATGACGGAAAGCCCGATCTTCACAATGGGATGATGACTCCGTGCACTCATCCTGTGTATATAATCAGCGAATAACTCTTTTCCGACCCCGGTTTCGCCAACCAGCAGAATGGGGGAATCCGAAGCTGCCGCTTTCGCCGCCATCTTCAGTATATTTTTCATTCTGCTGTTTTGCGTCATGATGGATATGGGTTGTGGGATCCTCATAGTCAATTGTATATTAGCAAATTCTGGGTAATTGCTCACCCGATATCATATCGATGATCCGGGTACTGCCGATAATGGTTTCCATGTGAAGCACACCACCATGGTTTTTTGTCACATGACCAATGATCCGGCTCCCTCTACCGGTATCATGAGAACGCATAATGTCCAGTACCTGCTCAGAATGTTCGCAGGGGAGAATGACCAGGATCTTTCCCTCGTTGGCAATATAAAGCGGATCAAATCCCATGATCTCACATGCCCCCCTTACGCTTTCAGACACCTCTATCTGATCCTCGAACAGCTTAATGCCCATTCCCGAAGATTGACAGATCTCGTTCAGGGAACTGGCCAGTCCGCCCCTGGTAGGGTCCCTCATTAAGTGAATATCCGGCTGATTCCGAAAGACATCCAGCATCATCCGGTTCAGAGGAGCAGTATCGCTCCTGATACCCGGTTCAAATGTCATTCCGGCCCGCTCTGACATGATGGCAATTCCGTGGTCTCCGACGGAACCGTTAATGATCACTACATCTCCCTCCCTGCAGTTTTCAGGAGCGATCTCAAGGCCGGGAACCACCTGTCCGATCCCGGTAGTATTGATATAGATCTTATCTCCCTTGCCCCTTTCAACCACTTTTGTATCACCGGTAACAATCGTTACTTTGGCTTTCCGGGCCGACTTCTCTATAGATTGCACGATCTTCCAAAGGTCATCCATCGGGAATCCTTCCTCCAGGATAAAAGCCAGGGAAATATAAAGGGGCTCGGCGCCGCAGCAAACCAGGTCGTTGACCGTACCGTTGATGGCCAGATCTCCGATATCTCCTCCGGGGAAGAAGATAGGATCCACCACAAATGAATCGGTGGTCATGGCCAGCTCCCCTGCAATCATTGGAATACGTGCCCCGTCATGTGCCTGTTCAAGAATCTTGTTTCCCAGCGCGGGAAAGAACATCCTCCGAATGAGCTGATGCGTCAGTTTCCCCCCTCCACCGTGTGCCAGCAATATGTTTTCGTAGTCTTCTTTAGGAATCGGACATTGCTGGTTCATTCTGCCGGAAGCAGTCATCGGGTTGTGGTTATTATTGATCAGCCGTCGTTACACGGGCATACCTGTAATAGGCCGAGCAAACTCCTTCAGAGGATACCATGGGTGCTCCCATTGGTTTTTCTGGTGTACAGGCAACTCCAAATGCCTTGCAATCAGAGGGTACACTATGACCGGTGAGGATAGCACCTGCCATGCATATTTCAGACTCACCTGATGCGATGTGACTGAGGTTAAATCTCTTTTCTGTATCAAATTTCTCATACGCACAGTCCAGAGATAATCCACTTCCGGGGATGGTCCCGATACCCCTCCACTTGCGGTCCGTATTCACGAATATTTTATGCAGGAGATTCTGGGCGGGAACATTCCCTTCTGGCCGGACCGAACGGCCATATGCATTTTCAGTCCCGTACCTTTCTTGTTCCAGCATACTTACTGTTTTCAGGATACCAAGCAATATATCCACAGGTTCAAAACCAGTAACCACAATGGGGATTTTGTATTTTTCCGAAAGGGCCCTGTACTGGTGATCACCCATGACGGTACAGACATGGCCTGCCGCAAGGAATCCGTCAATTCGGTTATCCTCCGCTGAAATCAGTGCTTCAATGGCGGGGGGAATGAGGAAAAGTGAGACCAGGACAGAGAAATTATCCAGACCCTTTTTACCTGCCTGATTAACGGCCAGGGCCACAGCGGGGGCTGTGGTTTCAAATCCAACAGCAAGGAACACCACCTCTTTCTCAGGATTTTTTACCGCGAGCTCAAGTGCATCCAGCGGTGAGTATACGATCCTGATATCTCCACCCTTCGCTTTGACACTCAGTAAGTCTGAATGTGTCCCGGGTACCCGCATCATATCTCCGAAAGAGGTCAGAATCACATTTGGATATCTCCCGAGCTCCACAGCCCGGTCAATGATTTCCAGGGGAGTAACACAGACCGGACATCCGGGACCGTGGATCAGTGAAATTTCTGCGGGGAGGAGTTCATGGAGGCCGTATTTCATAATGGAATGTGACTGGCCACCGCATATCTCCATGAGGGTCCATTTCCTGGTCGTTTCCCGCCTGATCTCATGAACCAGTATGTCCACCAGAGATTTGTCCCGATATTCATCAATATGTTTCAAAATAGATCTTTAGCTTCAACACTCCGGGTTGATCTCTCCCATAGCTCTGAGTGCCTCAAGAGTCATTAAGGCATCCTCTTCATCAACCTTACTCAGTGCAGTGCCCACATGGGCCATGATATAATCCCCTATCTTCACATTATCAACCCATTGGATGCATATTTCCCTGATGGCCTCACCAAACTTGACCCGGGCCATTTTCATGTCAGGATCGTGGTCATCGATGAATATGACCTGTCCCGGTACTGCCAGACACATGAAGACCTCTATTTTTAAATAAATATAGGTTAAAATAGATCGGTATCAAACTATAGATATTTCTTTTTATCTTGACAATTACTATTTCAGGTCATTCATTACAAGCAACGGGTGGAAACATTGCAGACATACAGACTCAAGGTTTCTGGCCTGGTCCAGGGGGTTGGTTTTCGTCCGTTTGTTTTCACGCTGGCTAAATCACATAAGCTCAACGGGTGGGTGGAAAACCGGAATGACGGGGTTACCATTCTGGTGAACGGGACCCGCAAGACCGTCTTGAGGTTCAGGGATGATTTGCTTCATTCAGCCCCGGAGGTTTCATCCATTGAGTCTGTTGAAATAGAAAAAGTCAGCCATAGGCAATTCGATTCGTTTCAAATCCAGCCCAGTGAGAATGTTTCTGATGCAGTGACTGAAATCGGGCCCGATATTGCGGTCTGCGAAGATTGCCTTGTCGATATGCTTGAACAACCTCACCGTATAAACTATCCTTTGATCAATTGTACCCGTTGCGGCCCCCGTTTTTCAATCATTACCGGTCTGCCCTATGACCGTCCAAATACCACGATGGTGCCCTTTGTGATGTGCCCCGTATGCCGGTCAGAGTACGAGGATGTTACAGACAGACGGTTTCATGCACAGCCTGTTGCCTGTAACCAGTGCGGCCCGGCATACAAGCTTGTCACCCGCAATGGGCCGACCCGGGATCTCAGCCTGCTTCTGTCCGGTGTAAAGGAACTGGTATCTGATGGCGGATTGCTGGCAGTAAAGGGTACAGGCGGATTCCACCTGATGTGTGACGCATTTAATGAGGAAGGAGTGCATAAGCTCAGGGCCATGAAGCAAAGAGATGGAAAGCCCTTTGCCGTCATGTTCAGAAGTGCGGACGAAGCCAGAGCATATGTGGAAATATCGGCAATTGAAGAGAAGGTGCTCACTTCCTGGCGAAGGCCTATCGTTCTGTTAAAGAAAAAAAGAGCATTCACAAGAGGCATTGCGGATGGCCTTTCAACACTGGGAATAATGTTGCCCTATATGCCATTCCACCATCTCTTATTTCAATACCTGGAGACTCCCGCTGTGGTATTGACCAGCGGGAATTTTTCAGATGAACCCATCCTCATATCCGATGAAAAGGTTACCGCTCTGTTTTCAGGCCATATAGATGG
>CAZRHW010000081.1:0-7612 GCA_964599785.1 uncultured Bacteroides sp.
AGTTACCTGACGTTGCAAGTGACCTGTTTTTAAGCCTGATTACAGCCTGCATTTGGATGCCCGGTATTTGCAGCCCTTCAATTGGTTTGTCGATCCCGACAGTCCAGATCTGGCCATGGGGATTAATGCCAATGGTTCTGACTTCACCGCCGATTTCCACAAGGTAATTATGGATATCTTTTGAAGCGAGGTAACAGGAAACGATATCCACTGCGTAGCCCTGTGCAATAGCGTTCACATCGAGCATCACACCGGGTTTTTCTTTCCTGATTTTCCCGTTCTCAATACCAATTTTATCCATACCAACATACTGAAGCAGGCTGTCGATCATGAGGCTGTCGGGATCCATTTTCTCAGTAAAGCCAAAGCCCCATGCATTCACCACCGGGGCCACGGTGATGTCAAAAGCTCCACCGGATGCTTCAAATACCTGTCTTGATGCATTGAAACATTGTATAAAATAGTCACTTAACTCAACGTCCTGCTCATCACGGTTGATCCTTGAGATGATCGAGCCCGGCTCATAGGTTGACAGTGAAAGGTCGAATTCTCTTAATAAGGAGTCTATTTCAGATTGATAATCAGTACTATCCTTACTTTCATAGATAATATGGTAGGTAGTTCCCTGTGTTTGTCCGTTCAGGGCGATATAATACCCGGGATTGTTCAGCGGTGCACATGATCCGGCCATGAGAAGCATCATCACATAACCGTTAATCCATGCGGCAGGGTTGGTTCTGATCATTTTAAAAAGAAGAATTATCCTCCAAAATCGTCATAATCAATCATTTCTTCAGGGACACCCAGGTCATAAAGCATTTTTTGTACGGCTTCATTCATCAGGGGCGGACCACACATGTAATATTCGATATCTTCGGGTTCTTCAACTTTGCTCAGATATTCATCATAAAGGACCTGGTGAATAAAGCCTGTCAGTCCGGTCCAGTTATCCTCGGGTAAAGGTTCTGAGAGGGCGATATGGAAGCTGAAGTTAGGAAATTTTTTCTCCAGGTCTCTGAATTCATTTTCATAAAAGATCTCTCTCAGGGATCTTGCGCCATACCAGTATGTCACTTTGCGTGTGGTTTTTTCGGTATGAAAAAGATGGAAGATATGTGACCGCATCGGGGCCATACCGGCTCCTCCGCCGATATATAACATTTCACGTTCGGTCTCTTTAATGAAGAATTCTCCATAAGGGCCGGAAATGGTTATCTTATCTCCCGGTTTTCTGGAGAAAATGTATGATGAGCATATGCCGGGAAGTACTTTCATAAAGGCACATCTTGCTCTGTCCCAGGGTGGTGTGGCAATCCTGATATTAAGCATGACAATGTTGCCTTCAGCCGGATGATTGGCCATGGAATAAGCCCTGAAGGTCTCTTCTGAGTTTTTCATTTTCAGATCCCACAGCTTAAACTTATCCCATTCATCGCGGTATTCTTCTTCGACTTCTATATCGGTGGCATAATCGACCTCAACTTTTGGCACATCGATCTGGATATAGCCACCCGATTTAAAATCAAGTATTTCTCCTGCAGGAAGCTTCACAACAAACTCTTTGATAAAGGTGGCAACGTTATGATTTGAAACGACTTCACATTCCCATTTCCGGATTCCCATGATCTCCTCCGGTATTTTTATGGTCATGTCATTTCTTATTTTAACCTGACAACCCAGTCTCCAGAAGTTCTGTTGCTCTTTCCTTGTAAAGAATCCCGTTTCCGTGGGCAGGATAGATCCTCCTCCTTCAGTTATCCGGCACTTGCATAATCCACATGTCCCGCCACCACCACATGCTGAGGGAAGAAAAATTGATTGGCCCGACAGGGTTGATAAGACGGTTGAACCGGGTCTGACCATCATTTCTTTATCATTGATTTTAAGCTTCACCTCTCCCTGTGGCGTAAGCTTGGCTCTGGCATACAAAAGCATAACCACCAGTAGCATGATGACAAGCAGAAAGACGATAATACTCGTTAGTATAACCCCAAATTGTGATATAAGAAGAATCATATGTAAATTAAGGTTAATTTATTTATGTTATATGCCTGATACCAAGATCAGCAATATTGAATGAACTGTTATTACCTAAAGTATCTAAAGGCTTCTCGCAGATGTTCGCAGATTTAAACGCAGATTTCGCAGATGTCTCAAAACCAATGCTTTAAGTTCAATGAAATCTGCAGCATAATCTGCAGAATTTGCCAGAAATAATAACTTTTTTCTAATCCAATACATTGAAATTTATTTGTGATACAGCGCCCTTTAATATCACCATTTCAATGTGACTTCTTATCATCCCTCTATCCCTCCGTTCCTCTATCTCTCCGTCCCTCAGTCTCCCGGGATATCCGACCTGACAGGATCTCGCCCTCACCCCTTGCTATTCATATTTCCATCCTTTCAGGGTCTTGATTCATATCTTTGATAGCTATCAGAGATTATGAGTTCCCTCCTCACTTCGTTCGTCGGGATGACTCGTTTCACCTTTTTTCTTACTCCCTTCTCCCTACTCTTTACTGTCCCTCCATCCCTTTGTCGCTCCTTCACCCCATTACCCCATCACCCCTTCGCTTCTTCGCCCCCTCTCCCTCTGTCCCTTTGTCACATTTTCACCCTTTCCCTTCTTCAGCCTCTCTTCTTATAATTTTATTCCCATGAAACTCATAAATGCAATGCCCATCAATCCGGTGATGATAAAGGTTATTCCGAGGCCCCTGAGGGGAGCCGGAACGTTGGAATACCGTATTTTTTCCCTGATTGCTGCAATACCGACGATTGCAAGCAGCCACCCGACGCCTGATCCGAGTCCGAAGACAGTTGCCTCAGCCAGGGATGCATATTCCCTTTCCTGCATAAAAAGTGAACCTCCCAGGATAGCACAGTTCACTGCTATAAGAGGCAGGAATATACCGAGCGAGTTGTATAATGCAGGTGAAAATTTTTCGATAACCATTTCAACCAGTTGGACCATGGATGCGATAACGGCAATAAACATAATAAAACTGAGAAAGCTGAGGTCAACATCAGCAAAGGACGGACCGAGCCAGCTCAGTGCTCCAGCTTTTAAGATGTACCTTTCCAGCAGGTAATCAATGGGGACTGTCATTCCCAGGACGAAAATAACCGCTACTCCCAGGCCTGCCGACGTCTTAACTGTTTTGGAGACAGCCAGGTACGAACACATGCCCAGGAAATAGGCAAAAATCATATTATCGATAAAGATGGACTTAACAAATATGTTGATCAGGTTTTCCATTGAATAACCGTTTTATTTTGTTTCAATGAGTTTTCTGTTCCTGTAGCGCTGGATCCAGATGATGATCCCGACGATGATGAGTGCCATGGGTGGCAGGATCATTAATCCGTTATTATGGTAACCGATTTTGTACAGGCCAATTTTTTCCAGTACAGGATAGCCCCAGATTGTTCCTGAGCCCAGCAATTCACGAAAAAATGCAACAATGATCAGGATGATCCCATATCCGGCCCCGTTTCCTATACCATCGAGAAATGCAGGCCAGGGTTTGTTTCCAAGGGCAAATGCTTCCAGCCTGCCCATTACGATACAGTTGGTAATAATAAGTCCCACAAAAACCGATAATTGTTTGCTGACCTCGTAGGCGAAAGCCTGGAGGATCTCATCAACAAGGATGACCAGCGTGGCAATGACAACCAGCTGAACGATGATCCTGATCCTGGGAGGAATATGTTCCCTGAGAAGGGAAATGACAACATTTGAGACTGCGATAACGGCTATGACTGACAGGGCCATGACAACTGATGGTTTCAGTTTGACTGTAACGGCCAGTGCAGAACATATTCCCAGTACCTGAACAGTGATGGGATTACTGCTGTTCAGGGGTTCTTTGATCAGTTTCAGGTTCTTAACGGAGAACAACGGTTCATGCTCATTCATGCTTATCGGACTTTATATTTTTAAAATAATCTACATAATTACCCAGGCATTCAAGCAGCATATTCTGCAAAGCGGTGGATGTGATCGTACCGCCTGAAATGGCATTGACACCATGGATATCACCCGGTCTGGCACCTCCTTTGACAACTTTCACCGAAACAAAATTACCCTTCTCATCAAAAATGGTTTTATTGATAAATTGTTCCTGGAACCAGGGCTGATCGATTTCAGCACCCAATCCCGGTGTTTCTTTAGCATGGGCAAAAATTGCCCCGTAGATGGTGTTATAATCATTATAAAAAGACACATAACCCCATATCGGGCCCCATAGTCCCCTGCCTCTCAGCGGGATAATGTATTTATTGGTGCTGTCTCCTGCTGTATAGACGAATACCGGCAGGTTTCGTTCTTCTTTCGGCTTAGCCAGTTCTTCCTTGATATTTACCTGGAACGCATCGACACCTTCCTGTATCTCTCCTGCAGCATTAATCACAAAACTGCCTGTGATAAATTTTTGATACTCATCTTCAACATAAGCATCCTTCTTTCTTGCTTCGTTAATATTTTTTGCTTCCCCGACGGATCTCAGGATATCAAGTTTTTTTTCAACCTCCACATTTTTTTCCTGGATGGGCTTCAGTTGTTCCGACACAAAGGACAGCAGGACTGCCACAATGGTTACCATGACAACTGAGAAGATGAATATATATGTATTACTGAAGCTCTTCATATCTGATCATATTTTATGAGTTTACACCTGCTTTAGCCCTTCTGAGCCGTCTTTTAATATTTGCTTCAATCACGTAATGATCGATCAGAGGTGCGAAGACATTCATCAGGAGTATAGCCAGCATCACCCCTTCGGGGAAAGCGGGATTCAGACACCGTATCATGATAGCCAGGAAACCTGCGAGGAAACCATAGATCCATTTTCCTCTTCCGGTTTGAGCGGCACTGACGGGATCGGTTGCCATATAAACTCCGCCAAAGGCAAAACCGCCGAGCATCAGGTGTTGCCATGCCGGAATTTCTGTCAGCATACTTCCGCCAAATGCATTAAGGATCAAACCCATTGTCAGTCCACCTGCAAAAAAGGAAAAAATGATTTTCCAGCTTCCGATGCCGGTATATATCAGGAAGACCGCTCCCAGCAGTATAGCCAGTGTAGAGGTTTCCCCGATCGATCCGGGTATTGTTCCGATAAACATCTGCATCGGTGTCATCGTATGTCCCAGTCCATCGGCAAGCGCACTCTGGTTCAAAGCTGCCTGACCGAGCGCCGTGGCACCGGAGAATCCATCGATGATGCCTGTGCCTTTCATGAGTCCGGGGATCCAGACGCGATCTCCTGACATAAAGGTAGGATACGCGAAAAACAAGAAGGCCCTGGCCGTAAGGGCTGGGTTAAGGATGTTCATCCCTGTTCCACCGAAAACTTCCTTCCCGATAATAACGGCAAAGGTTGTTGCGAGGGCTACCATCCATAATGGAACATCAACGGGCATGACCAGGGGGATCAACATACCTGTTACGAGAAATCCTTCATTGACCTCATGTCCGCGGATCTGTGCAAAAATAAACTCAATGGCCAGGCCTGTCACATAGGAA
The DNA here is from genome assembly GCA_964599785.1 of uncultured Bacteroides sp. Taxonomy (GTDB): domain Bacteria; phylum Bacteroidota; class Bacteroidia; order Bacteroidales; family SM23-62; genus LJUQ01. The sequence goes on from CAZRHW010000081.1 coordinate 5,531, forward strand.
ACAACGATAATCGGCAAAACTTTCAGAAATCCGAATGCAAAATTCTGCCAGAGCGTTCTGTCGATACCTATTGCCATGCTATTCTGGTAACCGGCATTCCACATCCCGAACAACAGGGGAGGCACCAATGCCAGGACAACCACGATCATGGTCCTTTTCATATCTATCGGATCCCTGATATGGGCTCCGCCGGTGGTAACTTTGTCGGGAACAAATAAAAAAGATTCAAAGGCTTCAAAAGTCGATTTGAAAGCATAAAACTTCCCGCCTTTTTCAACCTTCGGCTTGATCTTGTCAATATACCTTCTTAGTGCCTTCATAAATATATATATGCAATGAAAACGGGTATGATAAATGATTATTCAACCTCACGGATCATCAGTTCAATTCCTTTTCTGACAAGGGATTGAACTTCCATTTTTGATGTACATACGAATTCACAGAGTGCAAGATCCTCTTCAGCAATTTCATAGATGCCCAGTTTTTCCATCCTGTCAATATCTTCGACGAGAATGGCTTTCAGCAGGTGAACAGGATAAATATCCATTGGCAGGACTTTTTCATATTCACCCGACATGACAAATGCCCTCCTGCTGCCATTCAGATTGGTATGTGTTCTGTATTTCTTTCCAACAGCCAGCCACGACATGAAAGCCCTGGAGTTGCTGAACTTATTAAATCCCGGTAAGGCCCATCCAAGAAACTCAAATTTATCACCTTCAGGAATAATGGTGACCTGGTTATCATAGAACCCGATATGACCGGTCCTGGTGATTTTTGAGCCTGTAAGTACATTCCCGCTGATATACCGGTGATTACCGGGTGTGACTTTATCTTTGACCAACGGTTCAATGGAAGCGCCACTGAGCAGTTTGAAATACACCGGCTTCATAACTTCAGATCCTGTGAGGGCAATCACTTTGGCAGCATCATAAACACCTTTCCTGAAAAGTCTCCCGATCATGATCACTTCCTGAGGCTGGATATACCAGACAACCTCACCTTTATTAACCGGATGAATATGATGGATCTGGATGCCGGGATTTCCAGCAGGATGGGGTCCTGTAAAATAATGGAATTCAACATTTTTTGCCCTGGCAAAAACATCATCGGGAGGATAGTGGCCATTCAGGCTCAGATGTATCTTCCCCTCTGTTAATTGTGAGAGGGCATCGACACCAATCTGAAAATCTTCGGCATTCCCCTTAACAATGAAATCCATATCCGGCGCCAGGGGAGCAGTATCAAATCCGGAGATAAAAATATCACGGGGGGTTTTTTCAGGAAAAGCAACAACAGCGTATGGCCGCTGCCGGATCATGGGCCATAATCCGCTGTCAAGTAATTTCTTAATAATATCTGCCCTGCTCAGTTCCGACAGATTAGCCGGTTTAAAATCTACATAACGCATCTCAGGGTCGGTTTCAATAACAACCTCCAGGATCCTCCTGCGCTCACCCCTGTTCACGGATTTTACTTCCCCGCTCACAGGAGAACTGAACCTGATATCCGGAAAGTATTTATTGAAAAACAGGGTTGTTCCTGCCTGAACATGGTCACCGGGTTTTACACTTAATTTGGGGATAAGACCTGGGAAGTCGGGAGGTTTGACGGCATATGTCCGGGATTTTTCTGAACTGATATAGATTTTTTCAGCAGCACCCAACAGGCGAATATCAAGACCCCTCTTGATCTTAATAACTCTCGGCATGGAATAATTTTTGATTCATTTATACGTTGACAAAAATAGTTATTTTTACTTATCGTGCAACCCGGAAGAGTGCCATTGAAACGAGTTCAGAATGACATTGCCCTGAAACCTGCCTGCCGGCAGGCAGGCAAGTTCAGGATGTTTTATACGTATGATTTATGTTACGTTGTAGAAGGTCCTGATCCCGATATACATCGGGACAGGCAAGTTCAGGATGACATTGCATACGATCATGATAGTTATACTATACAGTTTCACCATGAAGATTTTTATGAATAAAAAAATGCACCATATTCATCAACGTTCATTTTTTATACTGGCATTATTTATTCTGTTGACTGATCTGTCGGGACAGTACGATGGGGCTGGGG
>CAZRHW010000082.1:0-7594 GCA_964599785.1 uncultured Bacteroides sp.
AATCATTAAACAATCGAAGGATGTGTTTAACTTGAAATAGTTCCAACTATACTTCGAATACCAACGGACTGTAAACAATTATTTTATTTGATTATATGAACCGCTTGTTAACATCAGTATTCTTTGCTATACTTACAGCCCGTATAACTTCATTTTATTAAATAAAGTCTTCCGGCTGATCTTCAGTAATTTTGCCGTTTCTGTCCTGTTATAATTACATTGATTCAAAGCCTCTGCGATCAGCTCTTTTTCAATTTTTGAATGATGAATTTTCACATTTTCATCCAGCCCGGCCTTCAGGCTCGTCTCATAATCATCGGTTTCCATGTAACCTTTCAGCCGCAATGGCAGGTGCCCGGCGGAGAGAACGCCGGTCCTGGCAAGAATCATAGCGCTCTGAATGGCATTCTGCAGGTCCCTGATATTCCCCGGCCAGGAATACTTTACAAAGCATTCCATGGCCTGGCGGGATATATCGGTAATGTTCAGCCTTAGTTCCGCGTTATATTTATTGATAAATACTTCCGTCAATAAAGGTATATCTTCTTTCCGTTCTCTCAGTGGCGGAATATCGATGGTAAAAATATTCAACCTGTATAACAGGTCCAGCCTGAATTCCCTTTTCTGTACTTTCTCTTCCAGGTTATTATTGGTGGCAGATATGATACGTACATTGGCAGGGATATCTTTTTTCCCACCGATCCGGGTTATCCTCTGGTCGTCCAGTACACGCAGTAGTTTTACCTGTGCTTCAAGCGACAATTCCCCGATTTCATCAAGAAACAGTGATCCACCCTCTGCCAGTTCGAATTTACCCTGTTTCATTTCCTTTGCATCGGTAAAAGCTCCCTTTTCATGGCCGAACAGCTCACTTTCAATAAGTGTAACCGGGATAGCTCCGCAGTTCAATGCAATCATTGGTTTATTTTTCCTGGAACTTGAATGATGAATGGCACTGGCAAACATCTCCTTCCCTACCCCGCTTTCCCCGGTGATCAAAACGGTCGCATCGGTCTGACTGACACTTTTGGCCTGGTCGATAACCTGTTTCATCTTTGGACTGGCAGTGATGATTTCATCAAATGAATCCTTCACATCAAGTTTTTTCTTTAACTCTGATATCTCACCGGTCATCCGGTTATATGTCAAAGCCCTTCTGATCAATAATAAAAGCTTATCATTGTCAAAAGGCTTTTCGATATAATCATAAGCACCTTTCTTTATGGCTTCGACAGCAAGTGATACTTCACCGAATGCCGTAATAATGATAACTGTGACATTCGGCATTTTTTCCTTTATTTTCTGCATGGTCTCGATACCATTCATCCCGGGCATGTTCTGATCCATCAGAATGATACGGGGAGAAAAACCTACCGCTGTTCTATATCCGGTAATGCCATCCTGTGCAGTTTTAACTGCATAACCTTCGTCAGCCAGTAAATGTGAAATGATGCTTCTTATTTTTTCTTCATCGTCTATTATAAGGACTTTTTCAGCCATGGTTTACATTAATTTAAAGTTTTAATGAATAATCATCTGTAACTTGTAACTTGTAACTTGCAACTTGTAACTTGTAACTTTTAGCTCAGGCGTTATAAGCAGTCTGGTTTATGTTTATAAATTCATTCTTTACATTTTTGCCGGCAACTTAATGGTAACCGTAGTACCTTTGTTTTCTTCACTTGAAATCTCAATCTCACCACCGTGTTTCCGGATGATCCCGTATGTGATAGACAGGCCAAGACCTGTACCATCCGGCCTTGTGGTAAAGAAGGGATCAAATATTTTATCGATATCTTTTTTTGGTATCCCTTTTCCGTTATCTGTGACCCGGATAATAAAACAGTGTTTATCCGCTGTGTAATGATCCGTTGATCCGGAAGCCATATTCACAGTAATATGAATTTCGCCATGCTGTTTTTCGATTGCCTGAACAGCATTCATAATAACATTTAAAAGGACCTGTTTCAACTGCCCTGTATCGGCAACAATCAGTTCCTCCTCTGCATCATATTCCAGTTCAATGGTGGTATTTTTCTTTTTCGCAGTTGTTTGAACCAGTGTAATGGTCTGGTCTATAATCTCCTTCAACTTACTTTCTTCCAGACTGGGTTTTTCAGGTCTTGCAAATGACAGCATACGCTGAATGATCTCATTGATCCGGTCAACCTCTCCGATCAGGTCATGAGCCATTGTCCTGTCCTTCGTATCTTTCAGCCGTTTTTCCAGGTATTGGATCGTACTCCGGATTGTCGTTAACGGATTCCTGATCTCATGAGCTGTCCCGGCTGCAAGCTCACCCAGCGTAGCCAGCCTGTCGGCCCGGTACATCTTACGCGTACGCTCTTTCTGCTGCTGATAAAGAAAAGCATTCTCAAAGGCAAAAGCCGCCGGATCCAGAAATGTCTTTAGAAGCTCTATATCACTGTCCAGGTACTTCTGCCCTGAAAGTTTTTCCCCCAACAGGACCAGTCCCTTCACCTGGTTCATGATAATGAACGGGTAGATGAATACAATTTTTTGTTGTGACAGCAAAGCCTGTTCTCTTTCAGTGAGAAAAGAAAATATCTCCGGATTTTCAGGTATCAATAAATGCGTCCTGTTCACATTAAACCAGAAAATCAGCTTATCTCCCGGAAGGAAATACAGCGAGTCTTCTTTCAGACTTACAGGTTTTCTGTCTTTAATCGGCAGGAACCTGTTTATCTCAGGATCAAGCAGCATGACAAGTATGCTCCTGATACTGATGATGTCCTTTATCCTTGCTGTGAAATTGTAATTTAACTGGTCTATATCAGTTATCAGTGAGAAGGATTTATTAAGCTCCGACAGGAAAACCTGGATGTCAATACCTTCTTTTTTAATTCCCGGTTTATCGAACATATCATTTATGTTTTTCCGTTCATATGAGAATTCAAATATATAAAAATATTAAATAATGTGTAAATAATTACACAAATTCTAAATAACTTACCCATAAAAGATGTTTATTATTTTTATAATAATTCATAAGTTATTAATATTGTGTACATTAACTAAAATGGTACGAATCATGATAAATATTTAATCAGCGGACTCCCCCCTTTGATTGGGGATGTTTAAAAAATTGTTAAAGGTTTCTCGCAGATATTCGCAAATCAGTCCGCAGATTTCCGCAGATTGCTGACTTACAGTTTATTTTTTCTGCGTGAATCAGCGTTTATATCTGCGTAAATCTGCGAGAAACAATAACGAATTAATTCAAGACATTAAATATTAGTTATGATATAATCCCAGGAAAAAATCAGGACTTTAAATCACACATCCGGTTCAATTTAATTAGGTGTAATGAAAAATATCCTTTTACTGATATTGGTTTTCTGGATAGCTTATAATTCAAATGTATCCGGTCAGGACACCATTATTCTCAGTTGTGAGGATGCCATCAGGATTGCACTTGGTCAAAGCTATACGATAAAATCCCATGAGCTGAGAAAACAGGAAATGCATCATTATTATCAGTACAACAGGGCGATGTTCAAGCCCCGGCTGGATATGAACCTGAACATCCCGCTTTGGAACGAGTTCGTTAACCGGATTGAACAGCCTGACGGACTGCCTGTCTATAACACTTACAGTTCAATGGAAATCGGGGGTGACATGAGTTTCAAATATATATTACCTACAGGAGGTAATGTCGCATTATCAACAAACCTGTTCCGGAATGACCTGAGCACATTGGTGACCTCATCCAATACCAAAATATATACCGAACAGTTTTACAGCAGGTTCTGGGTAAGCTTTAACCAGCCTGTATTTACCAGAAATAAATTACGCGAGAACCTGAATGAGGCTGAATATAAGTATGAACAGGCTGAACACTTCTTTACCCGTGCACAGATGGATATTGTGTACGAAGTTACACAGGGTTTTTACGGGTTATACCAGGCCGCCATGGAACAAGAGATTGCCAGGGAAAAACTTGAAAATTCCGAAGAGTCATACCGTGTTGCGGTCCTGAAATCGGAAAGCGGCCGTATTCCCAGGGCCGATGTGCTGAGTGCTGAAGTTTCGGTATCACGCGACAGGGCCAGCCTTCTCCAGTCGCAGAATAAATTCATGAATGAGCAGGAGAAGTTCGCTCATCTCATCGGGCTCGATCTAAACCAGGCTATAAAAATACTCACCACGCTCGATTTCCCCACTTTCATCATTGATGACCAGAAAGCTATCGAGGAAGCATTGAAGAACAGGCTGGAGATACAAGAGGGAGAACTTGACATCAGCCTTCAGAATATTGAGCTCGACAGGGCAAAAAGGGAACGGGAATTCAGTGGCAGTATTTCCGCTTATTATGACCTTACAGGGATAAGCACGCTTGGTGAAGGAAGAACCCCTGAATTAGTCCGGTCGTCATTCGAAGATATCAGTAACCGTCCCCATAACAGGGGGGTCGCCTTCACCGTCTCATTCCCGGTTTTTGACTGGGGCCGTGGCAGGGAAAAGGTGAATGAAGCTAAAATAAGCCTGGAAGAAAGACAGCTTTACCTCGAAGACCTCAAAACAACTATCAGACGTGAAGTGGAAGAGGTTATACGAAATGTCAGGGAAAGCAGTGCACAGATCGGGATCCACGAAAAAACACTTGAACTTGCCCGAAGAAGTTACAATATCAGCAGGATGCGTTTTGAGAACGGGGATATATCAAACCAGGAACTTTCGGTAGAACGTGAAGCCCTGGCCGGTATTCAGCTCGAGTACCTGAATGCATTCATCGGTTATCAACTGGCAGTGAACAACCTGAAACGAAAAACAATGTGGGACTTCGAGAATAACAGGAGTTATTTGGTTGGGAGTAATTAGTTAAAATTTAGTTTGAATTTATTTCACCCCTCTCCTAAAGGGGGTGTTTAAAAAGTTCTTTGATTTATATTTCTCGCAGATTCCGCTGATTAAAACGCAGATTTCGCAGAATATAAATAACTGGTTTAGAGATATCTGCGAAATCTGCGGTATAATCTGCGCCTATCTGCGAGAAGCCTTTAAAGACTTTTTAAACAGCCCCTTACCCCTTCCCACTTCAGGGAAAGGGGACAGGGGATGGAGGGACAGAGGGAGGGGAAAAGGTGAATGAATAAATAGACCTGACAGGTTGCCTTGATCCTGTCAGGTCGAATAACCAAAGAGACATCGGTTTCAGTTTATCGAACGCATACTAATTATCACAGAACGAAAAATATGATAAAGAAATTAACGAAATGGATCTTACTTATAAGCTTTTTCATCCCGGTATTAAATATTTATTCCCAGGAAGACCAGGCCTCGCTCCTGCTGGACCTGAAAAAAGCCCGGGCGGGGTATGAAATATCCAGGCAGAAATATGAAAATGACAGGAAACTTCTTGAAAATGATGCCATCTCGGAGGATGAATTCAACAATTCGAAGAATGAATTCCTGAGCGCAGAAGTGGAATACCAGAAACTGATCCTGAAACTGATCTCACGCCAGTCATATATCATTGTTGAAAAAGCGGTCAAATACCAGGACCAGACGGGACGGCGGAGGGTAAAAATCACCCTTCTCAGCACCCTGGAAGGGAACCAGGATTACCTGAACCAGTTCCAGGAACATTTCGATGTCTTTACCCCGGAAATGAGGAGTGGCAAGACTTATAATGTCTTTGTCTCCCTGAACAATCTTGAAGATCATACAATCATCGGCACACCCTATGAAACACGGATTCCTGCTATCGATATCGGCCAGAGTGTGAATGTGGACTTCGGACTGCTGCGGGACGTGGAAAGCCTGCAGGTACTCCTGAATTATAATAATCGTACAGATGAAAAGAATATCTTCCTCGAGAAGGATGCAAGCACCAGCTTCGTGGATATTACATCGACCCAGTTTTCACAGGAGGCCGACCTTGGGTCCAGCACTACGTTCGACCTGTCCCTGGAGCGGTTCACTGTCACCGATGATATTTATAAACTGCTGGTTGTGAACCTTCCGCGCCAGGTAAGTTCCGACTTTCTTGACGGATCGACCGGTGCACGGCTTTCTCAGCTTAAATTCAACCAGGGGGAAAATATCAGAAAGTTATCATTGAAAACTTACCTGCCGGAAAGAGGTGACGAAGATGTGGTGATCGACCAGCCCATCGTTTTCTACGCACTTGCAGTTACAGCAGAAAACTATAATAGATTGGAGGAAAAGCTGCCGGATTCATTCTCAGAAGAGGAACTGGCAGGCATCAGGGGAGGTAAAATAAGACTTGAGCTGATCCCCCGTGGCGTAGGAAAACTGGAAGTAAGGGCAACAAACCTTTATCATGAGATCACAGAAGGCGATACAGTGAGCATGAATATTACCGTCCGAAATTATGGAACCCGGATCGTGGATAATATCAGGATCAGGACGGATAATCCTCTTAACTGGAATTCATCCGTGGAACCCGGATTGATCCCTTCGCTTGCTCCTGAAGAAGAGACCAAGGTAACCATCACCATCCTCCCGCCGGTTGACGTGAATGTTGGCGCACAGGAAGTCAAGATCAGGACGGAAGCATATGCCAATAACCGGCGTGTTGAGACCGAAGATAAAACCGTCCGGATCCAGGTAAATGCAAAAACTTCCCTTGGATGGACTTTATTCCTGATATTATTGCTTATAGGTCTTGTGGTCGGAATAGTCATATTCGGGATTAAGATAAGCAGGAGATAGATAAATACTGTGTATGTAATTGATATGTAAGAATAGCAGACTGTTCAAAAAGTCATTAAAGGCTTCTAGCAGATATACGCAGAGTGCTATTTTTAGCTTGTTACTTCTGCGTAAATCAGCGATAAAATCTGCGCTAATCTGCGAGAAATAAAAATTAATGGGCTTTTGAGACATCCTCAAACAATACGCGGAAAATACCTTCAGAGCATAAATATATAAGTAAATAAAAATGACCGGCACACTCATCAAAAAAGAGATCATTACCAAAATCCTGGATTTCCGGTTTGTGGTCAGTTCGGTCATTGCACTGGTCCTGGTTGTATTCAGTGTCGTGATCCTTTCCGGGAATTACAAAAAGGAGGTAGATATTTATGAAACAGCCCTGAACGATGACAAGAAGGACATTGAAGATGTAAAGACCTTCTCTTTATACGAACCGAAAATACATTATCCCCCGAATCCCCTTTCGATCTTTAATAATGGTATTACTGACAAAGCAAACAAAACTACAGCAATAAAATACGGCTGGATACCCAGACAAACAACCGGGACCGAATCCGAAAACCCGTTCTTAAAAATATTCAGGCATTTTGATCTCACAACGGTTTTTCAGATTGTTCTGAGCCTGCTGGCATTATTACTGATCTTTGATGCCATATGCGGTGAAAGGGAGGAAGGTACGCTGGCTTTGATGCTGAGTTACAAAGTAAAGAAAAGCAGGATCTTATTTTCCAAACTTGTTTCGGGCATTATCCTGCTAAGCATACCGGTCCTGCTAAGCTTTATTCTCAGCCTGTTGATCATCACCGTGGTTTTTGGAATAGGGTTTTCAGCATCCGGGTGGATACGGATCGGCCTGATTGTAATTTCCACCCTGCTATTCCTGACATTCATG
>CAZRHW010000083.1:0-7582 GCA_964599785.1 uncultured Bacteroides sp.
AGAAACCAAAAACCAACCTCAACAGTTAACACTGGGTTTTTAATTCAATAATTTTCACAAAATAAAGGATGATTTATTGTCTGTTTTAATATTTAATTTATAGTATAAAAGACTATATCAGTTATAATAAAGACTGAAAACAATTTTTTCTTCGATACGGTACTGCACCAACCGGGAAGAAATACATTGCTTTGAAGACAGGTTGTGATGGTTTTGGGATTAAGTTTCTGAATATTAGAATTATATATAAACGTTTTCATTTGGTCTGCATGAAACAGATCTTATATGAAGAATCGTTTAATGAATAGACTGAAAGTTTATTAAACTATTGAATGCCTGAAAAAATTGAAGATAAAGTTCATATATATTCATAAATTTTGGTTTTTCAGGTGAAATTATATATTATGATTTTATAAATTCGTATGTTAAAATGTATGAAATATGGCATCAGTAAATTTTTATCTTGAAAAGAGAAGAGATCAGGAAGGGAGGATAAAAACCAGAAATGTGCCGGTATTATTGTATTTTAGCTATGATGGCAGGAGACTCCAGTTAAATACAGGGGAGAAAACCGATTTTGAAAATTGGGATGCTGAGGCGCAAAAGGTCAGGGAAACGGTTCCTTCCTGTAACCAGATAAATGCCTATCTGAATTCTCTGGCAATGGAAGTTACGAATTTGTACAGGGAAGCCCGGCAGTTGGGAATCAAACCGGGGAATGCCTATTTCAGGGATAATCTGAAGAACAGGAAAACGCATTCGGGAGTTAAGTTTTTTGATATTTTTATGAAGTTTATTGATGATAAAAATGACAAATGGTCTATTTATACATTCAGGAAGATTAAGACAAATTACAGGCATCTCAGGGACTTTTCAGAAAAATCGGGGTATATGATTGATTTTGACCGGATAAATGAAGATTTTTACAGAAAATATATAGACTTTTTTCATCGAAAAGGGCATACAAATGCCACCATTCTTAAAAATCTCAATGTGCTGAAATGGTTTCTTAACTGGTCAACAGACAGGGGGTATAATAAAAACATGTATTACAGGGATTTCAGGTTTCCATGGAATCCTTCCTTTAAAGCAGATCCGGCAGACCAATATCTGGAATGGAATGAACTCATGGCACTTTACCAGGCAGAATTAAAGGAACAATGCTTGTATGAGGCAAGGGATGTGTTTTGTTATATGTGTTTCACAGGCCTAAAACATGTTCACATCAGGTTATTGAGTATGAGTACGGATATTCAAAACAACATTCAGTTATTGGAATCTCAGGGTAAGGGGAACCTTTTCATGGTGTTCTATGAGTATGCACAGGAGATTTTTAACAGGTATAAAGAAAACAGTCCGGGTAACAGGATCCTTCCTGAGATCAGCAATGCTGATATGAATAAGTATATCAAGGCTGTCGGCAGGATGGCCGGTATAAATCAACCGGTTAATATTCAGATTAATAAGGGTTTCGAAAGGCTCACAAGGGAAATTCCGAAATACCAGTTGTTGTCAACCAAAGTAGCACGGAACACATTCATTTTTCATGCACTCAGGCTTGGCTTGCCTCTTCAGATTATAATGAGGATAACCGGTTTGAAAACTTTAAACAGTATTAATAAATTCTATGATTTTTCTAACAATGAATCTGTCAATGTACATTTTTGGGATCAGCATGTTGCTCCTGGTTCCCGGGATAAGCAATTTGCGCAACAGGAATGAGAGGAATCTCAACCTGGAAATAATGACCTATAATATCCGGTATGCTTCAGATCAGGCTGACATACATAACTGGAATATTCGCCGTGATGGCATACTGAAGAGCTTCTCAGGCATTGATATAGCCGGTCTCCAGGAAGTTTTACCGGTCCAGATAGAATACCTGAGATCAAACCTGCCGGACTATGGGCTGATCTACCGGTCAAGAGAAAAAGATCCGGACGAGGGAGAAGGTGTGCCCTTGTTTTACAGGAAAGATAAATTTTTACTCCTGGATTCAGGTATATTCTGGCTATCCGATACGCCGGAAATCCCGGGCTCAAATACCTGGGAAGCAGCATGTAACAGGATTGCTACCTGGGGCAAATTCGAAAACAAATCAGGCAATCAGGAATTTTTTGTGTTCAACACGCATCTTGATCACATATCACAATATGCCAGGGAAAAGAGTGTTCATCTGATATTAAAACGAATAAGTGAACTGGCATCAGAATATCCGGTTATACTGATGGGTGATTTCAATGTTGAAGATGATAATACTGTTTATCAGATGATCCGGGGAAATCAGTTAACGGACACATACAGGGATATTCATCATCAGGCGGATAGCACAGACCTGACTTTTCACGGATGGCGTAATGTAATTGGATTGACACGAATTGATTACATATTTGTTTCCGGGCATTTCATAACCAGAAGTTCTGAAGTGATCAGAAGAAAAATTAACGGCCAGTTTCCTTCCGATCACCTGCCTGTCGTATCGAAAATAGAATTTTAATTATTATTTTCGTTACGGGATGGTGATGAGTTATTTATCTGCAAGTCATTTATGCGGCACATTATTTTCATTATTCTCTTCATCGGTATCATACCCACTATTTGCGGGCAGGAGCTGGAATGGATGCTTGGGGTTGACGGATTTCTTGATAACCGTGAATATTATAATACGGTACAGATCCCCCAGACAATTTTTGGCTCGGCCCTGAGGTTTGAGTTCGGTGGCAATTATGATCAGATACACAATATAAGGGCGGGTATTCATTATATTTATGAATTTGGCGGTGAACCGGATGCCATCAAACCTTTACCAACGATCTATTACCGGCTCGATTATAAACCATTTGTATTTTATCTGGGTGCTTTCCCCAGAAAGAACCTGCTGGATTATCCGCTGGCCATGCTAACGGATACATTGAATTATTATCGTCCTAATATTGAAGGTGTATACCTGCGGTACAGTGGTGACCGGGGTTACCAGAATGTCTTTCTTGACTGGACCAGCAGGCAGACTGATGTTGATTTTGAAAGATTTATGTTTGGATTTTCCGGCAGATTAAACTATGCATTCCTGTTTTTTTCGCATCATTTTCTTATGGGGCATTTTGCCAGGCCACGCATTGCTCCTCCCGATTTCCATTTGAGGGATAACGGAGGTTTTGATCTGAACCTGGGTGTCGACCTGTCAGAAATCACTTTTTTTGATACCCTTGCAATTTCCGCCGGTGCCCTCGTATCTCTCGACAGGATCAGGCACGTGTATGAGGGTTACGAAACACCTGCAGGATTGCTTGCACAACTCCTCATAAGTTACAGGGGTATCGGGATGCAGGGAACCTATTACAGGGGGCAGGGTCATGAATTTCTTTATGGGGATTCGTTCTATAAAGCTACGGAATACGGGAGGATAGATCTCTCCTGGCAACCGTTCAGAAAGAAAAATATTAGTGCAAAAATTGTTTTCTCCGTTCATTTTATCGAACAGACCATCGATTATTCACAACAGATCCTGGTTTCGATGGATATTGGTCGCATCAAACCTGTGAGGGAGCATCAATCGATGGAGTAGAAAGTCGAAATCCGAAATAGCGAAACTCAAAACAAATTCGAAACCCGAAAGTGCGAAACCCGATACAAAATCGAAATCCGAAATTCAAAAAAATAAATCCGAAAATAGAATTCAGGACTGAGAATAATTTAAATTATTATTTACCTGTTTGTTAGCAGGCAGGTTTCGTTATTCGGTTTTTGTTTTTCGAATTTGTCTGCCTTCAGGAAGGTATTGATTCGCGGTTTTCTGTAGTTTCGGGTTTCTGATCCCGAAATTTCGTATTTGTTTCGATTTTCGGTTCTCTTCAATTTTGATTTTAACTATTTTCGAGTTTATTATTTCAATATTTCGTATTTGTTTCGATTTTCGATTTTCTGTAATTTCGGATTTTTGTCATCTAATAAAAAAATATTTATAAATGAAAAAATTAGTCATCATAATTTGCCTTATCATCCCCTTCAGTTTCGCAAATAGTCAGCATTCCACCCTGTTCATGCCCCCGCAGTTTCAACGTGCCTATGAAAAAGGGACGCGCTCATGGGATGGGAAACCGGGCCCGGGCTACTGGCAGAACACGGCACACTATAAAATCAGGGCTGAATATGATCCTGTAACCAAAATCATTACCGGATCGGAAGAAATTATTTATATTAACAACAGCCCGGACAGCATCCCGGTCCTGATCACAAAATTATACCAGAACGCCTATAAAAAAGGAAGTGCCCGGGATTTTGGAATAGATCCTGATCTGGTCACCGATGGGGTGGAGATTAACAAATTTGCTGTCAGGGAAAAAACATTTTATAAGGATAATCAGCCGTTCCTGCAGGAAATTTCACCATTTATGGTTCAAATGTTTGGTACCAACCTGATCATCATCCTTAGAGATAATCCGGTTAAACCGGGAGAGGAAGTATTTATCGAAGCCGTCTGGAAAGTGAAGTTGCCGGAAAGATCAGAGATCAGAACAGGTTACTGGGACTCAACCTCCTTTTTCGCGGGGTACTGGTACCCGCAAATTGCAGTATATGACGATATTACAGGATGGGATATAAACTCTTATACCGGGATACAGGAAACATACAGCGAAAAATGTGACTATGATGTCGAGATTACCATACCGGCTGAATATATCATCTGGGCAACCGGGGAACAACAAAATGAACAGGAGATCTTTAAAAGTGATGTGTTGAAAAAGATTGAAGAATCAAAAAGTTCTGATGGTTATTTTAATATTATTGATAAAGAAACTTATAAAAAAGGAGTGACAAAAGGTGACGGGATGAAAACCTGGAAATTCAGGGCTGAAAATGTTCCTGATTTTGCCTGGGGAGCAAGTGATCATTTTCTGTGGGATGCGACCAGCCTTGTTGTTGATAGTGCGAAAAACCGGCGGGTCTGGATAAATTCGGTATATCCTCAGACACAAAATGATTATGCGGACGTTATTCATCTTGCAAGGGAATCTATCAAATATTTGTCATACAGATTTCCGGGAGTACCGTATCCGTACAGCAAGCATACGACATTTCACGGATTATTTGGAGGGGGAATGGAATATCCGATGATGGCAAATAATAATTATTTTTCTGATTCCGTGATGCGGTTTGATGTCACCGGGCACGAGATTGCCCATAATTATTTCCCTTTTTATGTGCACATCAATGAGCGTGAATATGCATGGATGGATGAAGGATGGGTAACCGTTTTCGGCCATCGCCTGATTCTGGATAACGGTTATGCAAGGGATCAACTGTTCATGGAGCCTACTTCGGGTTATTCGAGAACCAGCAGATTGTTAAACAATACTCCATTAATGATGCCCAGTTCAATGCTCACGATGATGACAGAGACCAACCATTATTATATCAAACCGGTGCAGGCAAACTTTTTTCTGCTGGATATTATGAAAGAATCCGGTGTTGATAATCCCCTTCCTGAATATATCAACCGCTGGGCAGGTAAACATCCGACTCCTTATGATTTCTTTTTTACAATGAACGATATCATTGGCGAGGACCTTGCATGGTTCTGGAATCCCTGGTTCTTCGAATTCGGATATCCGGACCTTGGCATTAAAGAGGTCAGACAATCCGATAACCTGGTTGAAATAACGATTGAGAAAAAAGGCAATCAGCCTGTGCCTGTTCACCTGGTATTGACATTTCCGGATAATAAGACCGAAACGGTTACAGCATCGATAAGGGTATGGCAGGATGGCCGGCAGGAGTATGTCATGAAAATTAAAACAGACAGGGAGGTTTTAAAGGTTACCATGGGTAGTGAAGAGGTGCCGGATGTAAATCCGGGAGATAATAGCTGGGAGAAGAAGTAAATAAATGCCTCAAATGTCTCAAATGCACCCAAATGCCTTATAAAAAATATTTAATTATGAAAAACAAATCCAGATCATCAGATTCCGTTTCAAGGCGTGAATTTATCGGCAGGGCATCTGCTGCTGCAGCAGGTATGGTTATTTTGCCCGGTCGTGTCATTGGAGGATTGGGACATATTCCGCCCAGTGACAAACTAAACATTGCCGGGATAGGTATCGGGGGGAAAGGTAAAGTTAACCTGGATAACATGGTTGGCCAGAATATTGTTGCTTTATGTGATATCGACTGGGATTATGCCAGGCCGGTATTTGAGGCTTACCCTGATGCTGTGAAGTACAAGGATTTCAGGAAGATGCTTGAAAAGCAGAAAGATATTGATGCCGTTGTTATTGCCACTCCCGATCACACCCATTATCATCCGGCTGCCATGGCCATGGAAATGGGGAAACATGTATACGTGCAGAAACCATTGACACATGCTATCTGGGAAGCGAGAGAACTAACAAAGCTCGCCAGGAAATACAAGGTTGCCACGCAGATGGGTACCGAGGGACATTCTTCCGATCCTGTCAGGAAAGTAACAGAGATCATTCAGTCGGGGGTCATCGGAGAGATCCGCGAGGCACATGCCTGGACAAACAGGCCGATATGGCCTCAGGGGCTTAACCGGCCGACGGAAGAATTCAAAGTACCGGAAACCCTGGCATGGGATCTTTTTATCGGTCCGGCGGCATTCAGGCCTTACAATCCCGCGTACACCCCCTGGAGCTGGCGTGCATGGTGGGACTTTGGCACGGGAGCACTGGGAGATATGGGATGCCATGTGCTGGATGTTCCTTTTTATGCACTTAATCTTGGTTATCCCATCGCTTTCCAGGCCACCTCCTCGCCTGTTAATACAGAAAGTGCTCCGCTTGCTTCAAGGGTTGAATATGTATATCCTGAACGTAAATCCCTCCCAGATCTGAATCTCCCGAAAGTAAAACTGACCTGGCATGATGGCGGACTATTACCTTCCAGACCGGAAGAGCTTCCCGATGGTGAAATAATGGGAAACCGGGGAGGCGGAAATTTATTTATCGGAACAAAGGGGAAATTGATTTGCGATTATTATGGTGACAATTATAAAGTACTGCCCCTTGATTATGCATATAATGATCCGCCTGAGACCATCGGAAGAATTCCTGATGATCCTCTTGGAGGAGGAAGACATGAAATGGACTGGGTGCGGGCCTGTAAAGAAAGTCCTGAAAACCGGAAAGAAACTGCTTCTAATTTTGAGCTGGCAGGGCCGCTGACTGAAATGGTTCTTGCAGGAAACCTGGCTATCAGACTTCAGGATCTGAACAGAGAGATCAAATGGGATGGTGAAAACATGAAAATTACCAATATTGGTGAATCCGAAAAGATTACCCTGATAACCTCACAGACCAATTACCAGGGTGATAAATGGACTCCATACTTTTACACAAAGACAAAGGAGGTTAATGCACTTGAAACTGCGAATGAATGGATCAGACATTCTTATAGGGAATTCTGAGCGAATTCGTTACATGATGTGAAGTTACTGCCGATTGCCAATCGGCAGTTGTAACACAATGGGTGAAACAGAAAAGTCCGGTTGCTAACCGGACACATTCCGGCAACATGGAGAATGACAGAAAAGTCCGGTTGCTAACCGGACACATTCCGGCAACAT
>CAZRHW010000084.1:0-2145 GCA_964599785.1 uncultured Bacteroides sp.
ATCTCCCGAAAAGACTATACTCATTCCCTGTTTATTTTCATGGCAGGAATTCAGAACAATCGCCAACATGAATATTAGTGTCGGATTTTTCATCAGCGTTAATTCGTTACAGGTAACCCGCCGATTTTGGGTTAAAACATTTTCTTAAATAACACCAGGCGTGATCCCGGGCTCAAACTTATCCGGGTACACTTACCTTTGTACTAATCGCTGGCATTTATTTTATCTCACCTTGCCTTAAGTAAACTTAATAAATTGCTTCGTCCCTTCCAAAAAAGAATTTCATACTTTTGGCAAACATTTGAATAAAGGTATTAAACAGGTAAGTTCTGCCGAATGCCATTCGGCAGTAATATCTCCGAGGGATGGAGCAGTCAAGCCCGGTTGTCAACCGGGGCCTTGCTTTTGCAGGGTCGCAAGGCAGTAGTGAGGATAATGGAGGTTTAAGGTTACTGGTTCCCGGTTGTCAACCGGGGCCTTGCTTTTGCAGGGTCGCAAGGCAGTAGTGAGGATAATGGAGGTTTAAGGTTACTGGTTCCCGGTTGTTAACCGGTGTGATAATTATTTAAACCAACCACTATGATGAAACAGAAAGATTTCTCATACCTGGGTAATACGGATATCGAAACAATAGAAAATCTTTACCAGCAATACAGGACAGATCCCGGTTCGGTTGATGAAAGCTGGAGAAATTTCTTCAGGGGATTTGAATTTGCCAGGGAAAATTTCAGGGAGGATATTCAATCTGAGGCTTTCGATAAAGAATTTAAGGTTATCAACCTGATCGATGCTTACCGCAAACGCGGGCATCTCTTTACCAAAACCAACCCTGTCAGGACCCGGAGGAAATATTTTCCTACGCTCGACCTTGAAAATTATGGACTCTCCGACCATGACCTGGATACAACATTCCATGCAGGAAAAGAAATCGGAATCGGTAAGGCAACGCTCAGGGAAATTGTTGGACATCTCACGCAAACTTATTGCCAATCGGTCGGTGCAGAATACATGTTTATCCGTAATCCCGAAAAGCTGAAATGGCTGAGCAGCAGGATGGAAGGCAGTAAAAACAGCACTGATTTCTCAGTTGAGGAAAAAAAGGAGATCCTGCTGCATCTGAGAAAAGCAGTCGGTTTTGAAAAATTCATCCATAAAAGATTTACAGGACAAAAACGTTTCTCAATCGAAGGTGCGGAAAATCTTGTTCCGGCACTCATTGCACTAATCGAAAAGGGAGCGGAACACGGGGTGAGGGAATTCATGATCGGCATGCCTCACAGGGGAAGGCTGAACATCCTGGCCAATGTTCTTCAAAAACCTTATGAGCACATCTTCAAGGAATTCGAGGGTGAAGAATATGAAGAGGGTATTGTTCTGGGTGATGTCAAATACCATCTGGGTTACGTCAATGATGTCCGGACACTTACCGGGAAAAAGATCCGTCTGGCCCTGGCTCCCAATCCTTCACACCTCGAGGCAGTAACACCTGTTATCCAGGGCCTGGCAAGAGCAAAAACAGATCATCACTATGAGGGAGATTTTAACCGGATTGTGCCGGTTATCATTCACGGCGATGCCGCTATAGCAGCCCAGGGTGTGGTCTATGAAGTGATCCAGATGTCCGAACTGGCAGGCTACAGGACAGGAGGAACCATTCATCTTGTTGTAAATAACCAGGTGGGATTTACCACCAACTACCTTGATGGCAGATCGAGTACTTATTGTACCGACATCGGAAAAGTCATCAAGGCCCCGATCTTTCATGTTAACGGTGATGATGTGGAGGCACTGGTGCATACCATAAGAATGGCGATGGAATACAGGCAGGAATTTCATACTGATGTGTTCATAGATATCCTTTGCTACAGGAAATATGGCCACAACGAAGGAGATGAGCCCAGGTTTACCCAGCCCCTCTTATATAAAGCAATTGAAACACACCCCAATCCAAGAGACCTGTACAGCCGGAATTTAACCGGGCAGGGAATATATACCACTGAAGATATCCTGCAATTTGAACAGGAGTTTGATGAGATACTGGAGCAGAAATTTTCTGTTTCAAAGAAGATACCATCGGTCAGTATTCAACGCTTCCTTAAAGATGACTGGAAGAAATATAAGTATGCAAAACCGTCTGATTTCGAA
>CAZRHW010000084.1:2155-5882 GCA_964599785.1 uncultured Bacteroides sp.
TCGAAAAACATATTGAAACAGGTTTGACCCACCGGAAACTCCTTGAAGTTGCTGAACAGATCAATACACTTCCGGCAGATAAAAAATTCTTTAACAAAATCCACCGGCTTGTCGGGGAACGGAGAAAAATGATCTCTGAAAACCGCATTGACTGGGCTTTGGCCGAGCTGCTTGCTTACGGCACCCTGCTGATGGATGGTTTTCCGGTCAGGATATCAGGACAGGATACGGTGCGCGGTACCTTCTCGCACAGGCATGCCGCTTTTGTTATAGAAGATACGGATCAGCAGTATATACCACTTCAAAATCTGAAAGGCAGCCGTTCAAAATTCGAGATACTGAACTCACCCTTATCAGAGTATGGTGTACTTGGATTTGAATACGGATATGCCATGGCTTTGCCCGGAGGATTGACGGTCTGGGAAGCACAATTCGGGGACTTCGGGAATGTTGCCCAGGTCATTTTTGATCAGTATATCAGTTCTGCAGAAGAGAAATGGGGAATCATGAACGGTATCGTGATCTACCTCCCCCACGGTTTTGAAGGACAGGGACCTGAACATTCCAGTGCCCGTATTGAACGTTTTTTATCCATGGCGGCAAATAATAATATGCAGATCGTTAACTGCACAACACCTTCAAATTTCTTTCACATATTGCGTAAACAGGTCCACGCAGATTTCAGGGTGCCCCTGATCATTTTCACCCCTAAAAGCCTGCTCCGTCATCCCGGATGTGTATCTGCGATGGATGACCTGGAAAATGATATCTTCCATGAAGTTTACGATGATCCTGATGTCGATGAAGATGAAGTCAGAAGAGTCGTTTACTGTTCCGGAAAGATCTATTATGATCTTCTCGAAAGAAAAGAATATTTTAAGGCTCGTGATATCGCACTGGTACGTGTTGAGCAGCTCCATCCCTTCCCTATCAGGAAGCTGATGGCTATTCATAAGAAATACAGGAATAATCTGCTGTCCTTATGGGTGCAGGAAGAGCCTGAAAATATGGGGCCATGGCAACACATCAGGAATAAAATGAATGAAATCAATCCGGTTCCCGTCACCCGGCAACCATCCGGAAGTCCCGCAACAGGATTGTATAAACTCCATACATTAGGACAGAACGAAATTATTGACAAGGTTTTCAGGAAATGTGATTGTGAATTGAAAAACGTATACTGTGGCTTACAGTGTGTTGTAGGCAAGTCAAGGAAGGAAATCCTGAAACAGCATCAATATTTCCCAAAGATTTAAGATTATCCCGATCATTTTTATTACATTTCGACGACTAAAGGACTTGTTATGACCATCGATATAGTAGCTCCCAGTCCGGGTGAATCGGTTGCTGAAGTTGAGGTTGGCCGCTGGCTGGTTGAAGATGGAGATCTTGTTGAGAAGGACCAGGAAATTGCTGAGATTGAATCGGATAAAGCGACTCTCCCACTGGTTGCAGAACAATCCGGCAGGATCAGTATATTGGTTCAGATAGCTGAAACTGTATCGATCGGTTCAGTACTTGGCACGATCGATACAAGTGCAAAAGGCAGTAGTAAGAAGAATAAGGAAATCAGCGGGCAACACTCCGGTGAAAAACTATCCACAGAGCCTGCCGGGGAAGAGAAGAACAAAACAATCACAAAAGAAGACAGACCTGCCGCAAATAATGCTGATACGACTAAGGTAACTCCTGTTGCTCAAAAGATGATGGATGAGCATGGTCTTTCCTTCATTGACGTTGTCAACGGCCTCAAAAGGATTGGTAAAAAAGAGGTTCAGGAGGTTATTACCGCTAATCGCAATGCTGATTCTGTCTCAAATATCCTGTCAGCCGGGCCATCACGTAAAGAAGAAAAAACAAGAATGACCCTGCTCAGAAAAAAATTGAGCGAACGCCTTGTTGCAGTTAAAAATGACACGGCTATGCTCACTACATTCAATGAGGCCGATATGAGTGAAGTGATCCGTCTGCGTAAAAAATACCAGACAGCCTTCGTTGAAAAGCATGGCATAAAACTAGGATTTATGTCCTTCTTTACAAAAGCTGTTACCGAAGCATTGATTCTGTTCCCTCATGTCAATTCCCGCATTGAAGGAGAAGATGTCATCACACCTGAATATTGTGATATCGGTATTGCTGTACAGTCAGACAAAGGATTGATGGTTCCTGTTATTCGCAATACCGAGACGATGACCCTTGCCCAAATTGAAAAGAAGGTTCTGGAACTGGCAGAAAAGGCAAGGACCAACAAGATAAGTATCCAGGAGATGACCGGCGGCACCTTCACCATAACGAACGGAGGTGTGTTCGGATCTTTATTGTCCACACCCATCCTTAATCCACCTCAGTCGGCTATACTCGGTATGCATAATATTGTCGAACGGCCTGTTGCAATAAATAGTAAGATTGAGATACGCCCGATGATGTATCTCGCCCTCTCTTATGATCACAGACTCATTGATGGAAAAGAATCAGTCGGCTTCCTGATGAAAATTAAGGAATTGATTGAAAATCCTGTGAAATTGTTGTTCAAAGGAGTGGATCCTGATAAGGTGTTATTAGATATCTGAAAACCTGCATTAATAAAAAATCTTATGGATCAAACCTGCAGATACCTGTTGAATGCGCCTGATCGTCCTGCTGTAAAACTGGACAGAAAATTTAACGAGATATTTAAATCAGATGAGGTATTCAGATTTCACCGGCACTTAAGGTGCTATACGGCCACTCCCCTGGTATCTCTGCCAAAACTGGCAAAAAGCCTTGGAATTAAAGAGCTGTTTGTCAAAGATGAGTCTAAGCGTTTCAGGATCAATACCTTTAAAAGTCTTGGTGCCTCCTATGGCATTGCCAAGGTAATTGAAAAAAGAAAAAAGGAAAAGCTGATATTCTGCACCGCAACAGATGGTAATCATGGCCGTTCGGTTGCCTGGGCAGCCCGCAATGTCAGGCATAAGGCAGTTATTTTTGTCCCAAAAGATACGACTGCATTGCGCATTAAAAATATCAAAAAACACCGCGGGGAAGTAATTGTTGTCGATGGAAATTATGACCAGGCTGTTGCAACTGCCAGGGAAGAATCGGAAAAAAAAGGATATGTGCTGGTTCAGGATAACTCCTGGGAAGGTTATACCGAAATTCCAAAATTTATTGCTGCCGGATATAAGACGATGATGACTGAGATGGAAAATACATTGCATCCGCCAAAAGCTCCACTGGTGGATTTTGTATTCCTCCAGGTAGGTAACGGAACATGGGCCTCCTCAGTAGTGGCCTATTACAGAAACAGGTATCCAAGAAAAATGCCAACCCTTGTATCGGTCGAACCTTTGGAATGTGATTCCCTCCTGGAATCTTTCAGAATTGGAAAACTCTCAACAACAAAAGGAAGTCAGCATACAGCCCTGGTAGGTTTGAATTGTGGAACCCCATCATTACTGGCATGGGAAATCCTCAAAGAAGGAATTGACCTTTTCCTGGCAATACCCGATTCCTATGCTATCATGGCTATGAAAGATCTGTATTATCCTTTCAAACGTGACAAGCAGATATTTGCCGGGGAATCCGGAGCTGCCGGCCTGGGTGGATTGATTGCCCTGACCGGTGATCCCGGCCTTGAAGAGGTGAAAAAACAGATAGGACTCAATGAAGAATCCCGTGTTCTTGTCTTTGTAACTGAAGGAGTTACCGATCCTGATGTCTTCGAGGAACTGATTACTTCCGAAGT
>CAZRHW010000084.1:5982-7561 GCA_964599785.1 uncultured Bacteroides sp.
TAACTGAAGGAGTTACCGATCCTGATGTCTTCGAGGAACTGATTACTTCCGAAGTGAACCTTTCCAAAGAATAATAAACTGTACAGTAATGTAATTAAACACATACTTTTTATATCCCAAGTCCTGCCTCCTTATATATTTCAATCAGTTTATCCCTCTCAGCTTCCCAGCATAATTCACCGGATGCCCTGCGAAGATTTTTTTTCCAGATCATGCGTTTTTCATCGTTATTCATCATCTCACTGATAATATCTGCCAGCGCGGCCGGATCACGGGTGCCGGAAACAACGCCAACATCATATTTTTCAACGATCCGTTTCATTTCCGGGAGATCTGAAACAAGCACCGGAACACGGGCCTGGATATAATCAAATAATTTGTTGGGCAACGCATATAAATAATTCTTCCCAAGGTTTTCCTCAAGTGAAACCGCTACAGACGCCTGGCGTGTATATTGTCTGAGTTCAGGGAATGGTTTTCTTCCCATAAACATAACCCTGTCGTGAAGACCATTTTCTTCAACGAGGTTTTCCAGCTTTTTTCTCAGGGGGCCGTCTCCAAATATCCGGAACCGGAAATCGCCGAGATATTTCATGGCAAGGATCATGGTCCCGAGCCCGCGGCCTGGATTCAAAGAACCCTGGTAAATAATGATCCGGTGGGGCCCACAATCCAACAGATCGGGCCTTCTTGGTTCAGGTCCTTCCTTCCGGGGAAAATTCCTGACAACCCTGAAACCGGTTCCATATCTTGCATGATATTCCGCCGCAATAGGTTCCGATACCGTATAGGCATGCCTGATCCCGGGAAGTAAGATCCTTTCAATCAAAAGCCAGAAATTCCTTACAAATCTCCTGTCAATTAATTCAGGAACTTCTGTAAAATATTCATGACTGTCGAAAACCAGCGGCATCCTCCTGATCTTTGAGACAATCCAGCATGCAGGTAATGTGTCAAGGTCATTGGCCGAAAGTATACCCTTCTTCCTGAACAACAGGTAAAACGTTAAGCGAATATTAAAACATGCATAGAACAAAAAGTTCCTGTTAAAAATTAACCTGAACCTGACGGTGGCATAATCCCTGTCATTCACAGGTTGACTGCCGGAGAACCTCCTCCCGATCACTTTAACATGTGCCCCGCATTCATGAAGGGTCTGTGCCACCCGGTGAACACGTTGGTCGGTAACTAGATCATTGATGACGGTTAAATAAACCCTTTGCACGATATATTGATAGTCATTTTACTTAGAGCAGTTCCGGATCCCCAGAGCGCTCTGTAAAAAAATTCAGTTCAATAATCCTGTTTTTCTAATCGCATAACAGGTTAACAATATAACTTTTAAATATCGGTTTTATTTTTCAATTATATTATTCCGGGAACTTTTAACAAGGATCCCTATAATATTTCCATTAAACATTGATATTGATCGGGGGTGTTTAAAAAGTTATTTGATTTATATTTCTTGCAGATTCCGCTGATTTAAACGCAGATTTCGCAGAATATAAATAACTGGTTTAGAGACATCTGCGAAATCTGCGGCATAATCTGCGCATATCTGCGAGAAGCCTTTAAAGAC
>CAZRHW010000085.1:0-7501 GCA_964599785.1 uncultured Bacteroides sp.
ACAAAATCTGCTATATCTTGTATTTCAGCATTTTGATAAAAATGTGCAAGTATTACTGCATTCTTTTTTTTACGCAATCTATCAATTTCTTTTATTATATCGACAGCATTATCAATTTCAGCTTCAATATATCCTCTCCCTGATATTTCCCCTTTTTCAACAGTCATTATATATTATATATTTTATTTAAAATTATATGATGATAATAATATGATGTTAAAATTGTTATTAAAATTTAGTATTTAAAATTCATTCTGGTTATTAAGAATTAAACAACAGATAATGAACAGATATTCAGATAAAAATTTAATGTAAATGAGAAAGTTATCAAATAATTAACACAATGTTAATGATGGTGATGTTTATTAAAAAACATTAAAAAAATAAAAAAACCTGTTAAAATTATTGTTAATCTAAAAATATAAATTCTTAAAATTATATTTTGAATATTTCAATTAATAAATAATAACAATCAAAATTAAGACCAAAAAAAATTATTTAATTAATAATCCAACATGTATTAACACAGTTTTAACAAGATTATAAAAACAACTGATTATAAGCGAAATGCAAACAATTAAATAATATTTGATTTGAACTGCCTTGTGTTTTGATAACCCGGAAGAGCAATATGTACTTTTCTGAACCAAATTAAACTTTAAATATTAAGAAAATAAATACTTTTAGGTATTAAATGAATATTTTATATAAATTTGAATTACAGGTTAGTAAATTAAAAATTCAGGTTTCTAACAAAATTGTCAATGAAAATATAACTTAAAATGTTATCAAATACATCAAAGTATGCAATAAGGGCTGTCATTTATCTTGCATTAAACGCGGGAGAAGAAAAGAAAATTGGTATTAAGCTGATTTCTAAAGACCTTGGCATACCAACACCATTTTTAGGAAAGATATTACAGACTTTAGCAAAACACAAGTTATTATCTTCAACAAAAGGGCCTCATGGAGGATTTGGATTAGGGAGAAAAGCGGAAGATATAAATTTAATAGACATCGTTGATATCATTGATGGACAGGATATATTTAATCAATGTCTGATAAAAATTGAAAACTGTAATGAAAAAGAACCATGTTCAATGCATTACAAATATTCTGAAATAAGGAAAAACTTGTTGAATTTATTCCGGAATCAAAGTATAGCAAACCTTGTAGAAGAAATAGTTAACGGGAAAAATAAATTCAATCTTTAAGATTGTTTGAGTAATTTTTTAAAATAGCTGAAAAGATATATAAGTAAAAAGGCTAAAATTAGTCCCATCATATCAAACACAAGGTCCATAATCTCTCCATACCTTGACTGAATAAACTTTTCCTGAATAATTTCGAGGATTATTCCAAAAATGAATACGAAAGCAAAAGAAATAAAAAAAAGTCCTGTATTCAGCACTGGTTTTTTAAAGTGTATTTGATATTCTCTAATAAAGAAAAGGCTTAAAATACAATAAAATATAAGATGTAAAATTTTATCCTGGTGTGGTAGAATATTCCATTTTTGTGATTGAATATCATTTACAGGCATACAGCTCAATACAACAATAACAATGGCCCAGACAATTGTTTTCCAGAAATCTCTAAGTAACATATTCATAGTTTAACAAAAAATTCATTTTCAATATTTTATATGGATTGTGGCCTTGTGTCTAATCAACTCAAGTTGCAAGTTACAGGTTGCAAGTTACAAGTTATTAAATATCAATGCATTGTAATTAAACATTTTAATTATAAATAATTTTGTAAATCAATTATAATTTAAAAAATACTCTGATTTATAACATATTAACTTGCAACCTGTAACCAGTAACTTAGGTTAATAAGTAAAATCATCATTTGAGATTTCGGCGAAGATATATATAATAAATTTGATGCGGAAACATAGTTGATATAACACAATGGCCGGGATATATATACATATACCATTCTGCAGAAATGCATGCTCATACTGTGATTTTCATTTTACAATAAGCTTTTCATATATTGATGAAATGTTGATTGCAATTATTAAAGAGTTGGAAATCAGAAAAGATTATATAGGGAGACAGTATGTAAGTTCCATATATTTCGGCGGAGGCACACCTTCTTTACTAAAACAATATCAGCTTTCCAGTCTGTTGGAGACAATCCACCGGAATTATAATGTCAACAATAATCCTGAAATAACACTTGAGGCGAACCCGGAAGACATATCAGGCCTGTATATAAAACAAATTCTGAAACTTGGAATTAACAGGCTTAGTATTGGAATTCAGTCGTTTTTTAATGAGGACCTACAACTCATGAACAGGATTCATAATTCTATCCAGGCAGAGAAAAGCATCATAACGGCCAGAGAAGGAGGAATAAACAATCTCAATATTGATTTGATTTATGGATTTCCTGGATTAACAGGTGAGAAATGGAAAATGAATCTGGAGAAATTTACAGGATATGAACTGGAGCATCTATCAGCTTATCACCTGACATATGAACCCGGAACGGTATTCTATCACAGGAAAAGAAAAGAAAGAATGGAGGAGCAGGATGAAGAATTGAGTATGGATCAATTCAAAACAATGATAAAGATTATGAAATCAGCAGGATATATCCAGTATGAAATATCAAATTTTGCAAAGAAGGGATTTATATCATTACACAATTCAGGATATTGGAAACAAATGAAATACATTGGAATCGGACCATCAGCGCATTCTTATGATGGGCATAGCAGGCAATGGAATATTTCGAAAAACATGAGTTATATCAAAGGAGTAAAGGAAGGGACCGGATATTTTACCAGTGAGATGCTGGAAATAAAGACAAAATATCATGATTATATCCTCACATCCCTGAGGACGATGTGGGGAACAGATTTATCATATATATTAACCAATTTCGGTCAACGATTTTATAATCATATTTTAAAAAATGCTGAGGACTACCTGAAAAGAGGAGAGTTAACCAGGAAAGGGGATAAAATATATCTGACGGAATCAGGATTATTTGTTTCGGATCATATCATCAGGGAGCTGTTTATTGATTGAGCATAAAGATTTTATTTCAACGAAAACGTAGTTGATCCGATATCATTCCCGTCACAGTAAAGATTTACATTATAGGTTCCCGGTATAAGTTGTCCGTCATTTGTCCAGAAGATACATAATTCAATATCAATATTCTCATATTGAACTTCGCGACTTGCAGTATATACGATCTGTTCTCCCTGAAATTCAAAAAGATTGACTCCTGCAGTCAGAATAACATCATCCGGTCGTGCAATTCGAAGATAAATAATTTTATTACCGGCTGGAATAATCGCATTCTCCCGCAGGGTAAAACAGGTTCGCAATTTATCAACCTTATCTGCTTTTAAATTTTCCTTGCTTCTTTTGTTAAGGGGAGAAACAACTATATTTTTTGCATTGATGACAGATGCGATTTCAACTTTGGTTTCCAGTTCTTCTTTAACCTGTGATAAGTCTTCTTTTTCTTTTACAGTTTTTCGTAATTGTTGTTTCACCTCAAGGTTTTCGGAACGCAATGCTATATTTGCCTGATTTAATGAATCTATCTGATAAATATAGCTCCTTAATACTTTTCTTATCGTTTCAAGCTCCTTTTCATACATGCGGATTTTATAAACATTGTTAGCATTAATTTTAAGGAGTCGCTCAATCCGATGTTGCTCGACCATTAGTTTAAGGTTCATCGTATCATTTTCCGATTTAAGGGAATCATATTGAGCATAGATAGACATAAGTTCACCTTCAAGGTTAGCCTTTTGCCTCTCAAGTTCGGTTTTTTCAATTTCAGATTGTTTTTTTAATTCACTGTAGGTATAACCCAGGTATATAAGTGTACAGGCAAGGATGATCAATACAATGATCAGGAGAAGGGGTCTTTTTCTCCCGGGTTTTCCGGCTGCCGGGCTGGATCCCGTATCAGATGTATTTTGAATCTGGTCCATATATTATTATCTGAGTAAAAATTATGGTTACAAAAATAAGGTATTTTGATACAAATAGGTGTAATACAAAAGATTTATATGTTTCTGGTATTTAATAAAAATATCAATTAACGACCACTTTTTTCACAGGTGATTGTTCACTACCTGAATTTAGGCTAATCATATATGTTCCTGGCATTAATGTACCAGGTGGAATTTGTAAAATTTCCTCTGAACCTGAAACAACCAGGCTTTTCACCAGGGTTCCGTTTATATCGAATAAATTCAGGATGCCAGGTCTGGTGGGATAAAGCCCTGAAACTGGTACGGAAATCTGACCTGAAGAAGGATTGGGAAATGGATTACCAAGATTGATTTCCCGTGAATTTCCTGTAAGGGATTTTGTTGTGGAAATATTATCCGGAAGACTATAAACATTGGTGTGGGTGATGGCCGGGAGTACAGAATAATCATAGATCCAGACAAGAAATTTTCTGCCATCATCACCAGCATTATATACATCGGTGTATCCCGCCCCGGGAATTTTTAGAAGTTCTGTTCCATTCTCATTGATAATCCTGGTTTCATAAGAATACCACCAATATCCTGTTTCCAATTCATTGTACATGGAATAAGTATAAACAAGCTCAACAAGATCATCGGAATTAAATAAATATTCCGAAACAAACTGAATATTATGGAGATAATACCCCTCTGGAACAACCAGGTCGAACACTTTAAAAACGGAGTGATCCATATTATATATACGTGATTGTTTATTCGTAATATCCATGGTGTAGTACTTGAAGCCGGATTTTTCAAGTTCAATAATATTGGCAGAAATGGGATACACGGTTTCAATAGAAATCTGGGCGTTGCTGCCAGCAGCTAATAAAGACAGTATAAAGAATAATTTTAGATTTTTCATTTTATTATATTTTTAACCAAAATATTTATTTCAGTAAATCCAACCCCTCTGTTGCCGAGCTGCCATTCGGAGTGTTTAACAATGCTTTCTGAAATAAAACTTTTGCCTCCCTGTAATTCTTAAGTTTGAAATATGTCCATCCGAGCATTGTAAGCGCATCATAATCAAAAGGATATAAATTAATTACTTTTTCAAAATATTTCAACGCGGTTTCAAAATCTTCTCTGCCATAATATATCAATCCGAGGCGATGAAGAGCATAAGTATTATTTGGTGCAATCTCCAGAATTTTTTCGTACTGACTGATTGTAAAAGTCCAGTTACCCATAGCAGCAGCCGGATAGATAATGCCAAACCTGGGTTCAATGGCAAAAGGTCTTAAATTAACAGCATTATTATAATATGCCTGTGATTCAGTAAAATTACCGGTGAGGTAGGTGAGCCATCCCAGCCTGAGATTGATCTCATATGATTTTTCATCATATACATTTTTAAGGGAATTTGCTGCTGCAGAAAAATCTCCGGTGGCTTCCTGAATATAACTGTTCTGAAAAGCATCTTTAATGTTGCTGAAATCCTGAGACCGGATAATATGAACCGGTAAAAAACACAGGACAATAATGATAGAATAACGGATTAATTTTAAAGTTTCCATAATATACCTCCATATAAAGAATAACTATTATAATATATTTTATTAATTTGATTATCAGCAGATTCTGTAAAAGGATGCAGATAACTTTTATAATGGGTAATTTTTGAGCCAAAATATATTGATGAACCCTTTTGCGTAATGGGAATCAGGATATTCATGCCGGATTTTTGCAGAATGGCATCAAGGCTGTTATAAACATAATATCCATTGGATTCGGTGAAATTTTGAATTTCCCCTGTTGTACCTGAAAAATCCACCCAGATTTTTTCAAGCAAAGAAAATCCGAACAACAGGTTGCAGACAGGTTGTATTTGTGTGTTACTTATCAATTCAATATTCAATGCAATGTCTCCACCTATATATAAGTTCAGGTTTCCCAATGGGAATAGTGTGAATCCCAGCATATTCTGAATATGTTCTTTATCGTTCAGGTAGGTATAGTGAGAAGCAAACCTGACATCTGCAATCCCTGCCGACTTTAAAACCGATAAACCGGCCACCAGACCATAATCATTGGTTGTCATATAATTCACGTGTGAATTTCCGGGACCACCTGTGGAAATCGAACTGATAAGGGGATAGAAGGAAGTAAGGATATGTATTGAAGGGCATATGTTCCAATTACCTCCAAATGCTGTATTTAAAGTGAAATAATACTGATGCTGCCTGATATCATAGTCAGGATTGTCGAAAACATAAGTGCCATCATTGTAATGAAAAAGATTTGTTTTATGAAGATAAGTATATCCATGGAAAAGGTTAAATCTGTGTCCTATCAGATGGGAGGCTGACAGGTTGAAATTATGGAAATTCCTGTTTATCATTTGATACCCTAAAAATTCTACCGGAAAATTATCATCCGGGTTTGAAATGATTTTGTCAGTAAGGCTTTTATCATACAGATATTCAGCGGTAATATTGTTAATCATCTTTTTTTCAGAAGTCCCTGTTTTTTCCCTTAGTGTATTATTAAAATCTTTTGTAATAAATTTTGCCCGGGCATCTTTTCCTGTAAACAAATATGAATAATAGAGGTATTCCAGTGCAGCCGGATCCCCTTCATTGAACTCAAGCGCTTTATTAAAATGCCTGGAAGCTTTGATGTAATTATTTTTTTCATAATAAGCGATACCCAGCCTCATCCGCAGAAAGTAATAATCAAGTCCACTTTTTATTGCCTGGTTCCCTTTAGTTACAAGAAGATCCCAATCTTTGTCGATATAAAGCTTATAGGTTTCCTTATCAACGGTGTAAAAATTATTATAATCCTGGGTGGAAGCCAACCAGGGGGAAAATAATACTATCGTTATGATCATTAATCTGACTGGCATGTAGCGTTGATTGATAATCTTTTCCCCTCAACAGAAAATTGTTTTAACCCATTGTTATCCAGCTCAATGACACAAAAATATTCACCTGCAGGCTGACCAAGGATCCTGTTTCTGGCTTCAGATTTGAGGACGATCCTCGATGGAGAGATCTCATTATCAATAAAATCATATTTAACAATATAGTCCGATTGCAGGAATTTCCAGAAGGGGGCAAAAAAATCCTGCAGACCAAGTAACGGATATTTATAGATCAGGTTTAAAGGGAATTTGTCATGAAGAATAAGATTAGGATAAAATCCCTGCTGTATCTTAAAAGCTGAAATAAAGAAGAAGTATAACAAAGTATTTTTCCTGCCCTCATAATGTTTGAAAAAGAGAAGATTCCCGTCATTGGTAAACCATGCTTTTGATTGATCCCGGTGACAAATGATATAAGGATTATTATATGGATCAGTCAGAATTTCCCAGTCTTCTGTGAATTCACTTTTATTATACCGGACCTTAAACCTGATTTTAAATCCGGGTATAAAATTAAATGCATTGTGAATTAACTCATTCACTTCAATATTTGATACCTTCTGATCCTGTTCAGGAATTTCGAACTGGTTTAATTCAAATTCTTTTTCAGAATGAATGATATAGTA